>JADHNU010000050.1 GCA_016779325.1 Pseudomonadales bacterium | reverse complement strand
TGAGGGCGAACTTCCCGGTGAAGCGAAACATGATGTACACCATCACCAGGGACAGGGCGGCAAGCATGGCCAGCCCGCCCTGTTCCCGGAGCTCTTCTCCCACCGCGGGGCCCACAAACTCACTTCGTCGCAAGGCCACCTGGTCGCCGTAGTCGGCGCGCAGGGCTTCGAGGATCACATCCCCCACGGTGGCCGTCTCCCCCACCACATCCGGGGGCACGCGAACGAGCACGTCCCGCGCTGTGCCAAAGTTCTGCACCACAAGGTCCCCGTAGCCCTGGGCCTCAAGACCCAGGCGCACGGCCTGAGGATCGGCGGGCTCAGGGAAATGCACCTCCACCAAGGTGCCTCCGGTGAAGTCGAGGCCGAAGTTCAAACCCCTCACCCCCAGAAGCGCCAGGGACGCCACGACGAGCAGCGTGGACAAAATCAGGGTGAGCTGGCGCCAGCGCATAAAATCGACGGCCAGCTTCGTCTCCCAGAAGACCTGGGGCGCACTTTCGCCACTGCGGCGACGAGAGCCGGGGGTAGGATCTGCCATGATCGCTCCTAGATCGCCAGCCGCGCGACGCGGCGGCCCCCGTACAGGGCGTTAATCAGCGCCCGGGTCAGGACGATGGCCGTAAACATGGACGTCACGATGCCGATGGCCAAAGTCACCGCAAAGCCCTTCACGGGCCCGGAGCCAATGGCGTACAGCACGATGGCCACGAGGAAGGTGGTGAGGTTGGCATCGAAAATGGTGATAAAGGCTCGGTCAAAGCCCGCGTGGATTGCCTGCTGGGGCGAGCGGCTGGCCAGCTCTTCCCGAATACGGGAGAAGATCAGCACGTTCGCGTCCACCGCCATGCCCACGGTCAATACGATGCCCGCGATGCCCGGGAGGGTCAGCGTGGCGCCAAGGAGGGACATCACCGCCGTCAGAAGCACCAAGTTCACCGCCAGGGCCACGTTCGCCGCCAGGCCAAAGAGCCGGTAGTAAACCAGCATGAACAGCAGCACGAGTGCGAAACCCACGGCCACGGACAACATGCCCGCGCGGATGTTGTCCTCCCCAAGGGAAGCCCCGACGGTGCGCTCCTCTACGATATACATGGGAGCAGCGAGCGCGCCGGCCCGAAGCAGAAGCGCCAGGTCCGAGGCTTCCCGCTGGGAAATACCCGTAATGCGGAACCGATTACCCAGGGCCGCCTGAATGGTGGCCACGCTAATGAGGCGCTGGGTCTCGTAGGGAATTTGCCGAGCCACCGTTTCCCCATCAATTTCCACGTAGCGCGTCCGCGTGCGCGTCTCCTTGAAGAGGATGGCCATGGAGCGCCCGATGTTGCCCCGGGTCGCCTCGTTCATCCGTTGCCCGCCGCGTCCATCCAAGGTGATGTTCACCTGAGGCATGGAGGTTTCCGGATCAAAGCCCGCTTGCGCGTTGGAGACCCGGTCACCGGACACAATCAGCGCCCTTTCGAGATCGATCGCCCGGAACTCGTAGTCGTAGGTTTCGACCTCCGAGCGCGGCGCGTCGGGCTCCGCCACGAGGCGAAACTCAAGGTTCGCGACCTTGCCGATAATGTCCTTGGCCCGGGTGGAGTCTTGAATCCCCGGAAGGTCGAGCACGATGCGATTGCGCCCAAGGCGCTGCACCAGGGGCTCGGAGACCCCAAGCTCGTTGACCCGATTGCGCAGGCTGACGAGGTTTTGGTCAATCGCGTAGTCCTCGATGTCCTTCACCACCTCCGGGCGCAGGGTCAGCTGGAGCGCGGGGGCATCGTCAATGAGCTCCGCCGTGACCGTGAACTCGAGCACACGATCGGCGAGGAGGCGCCGAGCCTCGTCGCGATCGGCTTCATCGCGGAAACGGATGGTCATGCGGCGGGCGCTTTGCTCCGTCTGCACGGGGCGCAGATAGCGAAGCCGCTCCGTGCGGAACAGGGTGCGCACCTCGTCTTCAAAGGCGCGAAGGCGATCGGCGACGGCTCGCTCCATGTCCACCTCGAGGAGAAAGTGGACCCCCCCGGAGAGATCAAGACCGAAATTCATGCGCTGGGCGCCCAAATCTTCCAGCCACGCAGGGGTGGTGGAGGCCAGGTTAAGGGCCACGATGAAATTGTCGCCGAAGCCGCCACGAACCAGGGCTTCCTTGACCACTTCCTGGGCCCGGAGCTGGGCATCGTTGCTCTCAAAGCGCAGGAGCGCCGCGCGGCCTTCCAGGGTCGCGCCGAAACTCGCCAGCCCCGCTTCGGCGAGGGCCGCCTGGGCCGCGGCGAAGGCCTCGGACAGGGGCTGCTCCGCCTCCTCCCGGGGGGAAAGCTGAAGGGCATAGTCCGGCGGATAAAGATTGGGAATGGCGTAGATAACGCCGAACACCAGGGCAAGGAGGAGCGCGATGCGCTTGCCCCACCCCGTGCGGTTCAGTTGCTCCGGGGCGCGGCGCCGCGGGGCTGCGCCGCCCAGAAAGGCGCCGGGGGCTCCGGCGCGGGGCCCTTCGCTCATCAGCCCCCCTCGGCGTCGAGCTGCTTCAGCGTGCCCTTCGGCAGGGTGCCAATCACCGCGGCCTTCTGAAAGCGCAGGGTGGTGGGGCCCACCTTCACCTGCACAAAGTCGTCCTCGACCTTGGCGATGACGCCCACCAAGCCCGCCTGAGTGACCACTTCGTCTCCCTTATTGAGAGCCGCCATGAGCGCCGCCTGCGCCTTTTCCCGCTTACGCTGGGGCCTGATCAGAAAGAAATAGAAAAATACGATCAGAAAGGCGAGCCACACCCAGCCCCACCAATCCGGTTGCGCCTGAGCGCCGGCCTCGGCCGCCTGAGCCGGGGAAATCAACCAATTCATGCCACGCTCCAAGGGTCTGCGGCCGCTTCAGGCGGCTCAAGATTCCAGCGATCGTAGAGCTCTCTCGCGAGGGTGGGCAATGTACCGGAGCGGATAGCCCCTCGCAATTGCGCCATGAGCGCCAAGTAGTAGGTGATGTTGTGAATCGTCCCCAGCTGCGCCCCCAGCATTTCGCCGCAGCGATCTAGGTGATGAAGGTAGGCCCGGGAGAAGTTTTGGCAGGTATAGCACGCGCAGGCCTCATCGAGGGGGCTGTCGTCGCGGCGATGGCGCGCATTGCGAATCCGAACCACCCCATGGTGCGTAAAAAGATGGCCGTTGCGAGCGTTACGGGTCGGCATGACGCAGTCAAACATATCCACGCCCCGAACCACCCCTTCCACTAGATCGGAAGGCGTGCCCACGCCCATGAGGTAGCGCGGCGCCGCGGCAGGCATTTCGGGCATGAGCTGTTCCAGCACCCCGAGCATGGCGGGCTTCGGTTCCCCGACGGACAACCCGCCAATGGCGTAGCCATCGAAGCCCAGGGCTTGCAGGCCGTCCAGGGAAGCCCGGCGCAGCGCGGGATACATGCCCCCCTGGACGATGCCAAAGAGCGCATTGGGACTATCGCCATGGGCCGCCTTGGAGCGGGCGGCCCAGCGCAGGGACAGCTCCATGGAGATCCGTGCCTCGTCCTCCGTGGCGGGAAAGGGCGTGCACTCGTCAAAGCACATCACTACGTCGGAGTTCAGCGCGCGCTGCACCTCCATGGATCCCTCCGGGGTCAGCTCGATGCGCCGACCGTCCACAGGGGACTGGAAGGTCACCCCGCTTTCCCGCACCTTGCGCAGGGCGCCCAGGCTCCACACCTGGAAGCCGCCGGAATCGGTGAGAATGGGCCCGTCGTAGCCCATGAAGCCGTGAAGTCCGCCCAGCTCGGCAATGATGTCCTCGCCGGGGCGCAGCATCAGATGGAAGGTATTACCGAGAATGATCTGCGCGCCGGCGGCATCGAGGTCCCGGGGGGTCAGGGCCTTGACCGTGCCGTAGGTGCCCACGGGCATAAAGATGGGCGTCTCTACCACCCCATGAACGAGATGCAAACGCCCGGCCCGGGCCGCTCCATCTTGCGCCAGCAGCTCAAATTTCATGCCCCTGCCTCCGGTGCCGGCGCCCGCCATAGCAGCATGGCGTCACCATAGGAAAAGAACCGGTAGCCCTCGGCCACGGCCGCCTCATAGGCCGCGCGCACGGCGGTCCATTCAGCGAAGGCCGACACCAGCATGAGCAGCGTGGACTGGGGCAAGTGAAAGTTGGTCATCAGCCCGTCCACCACGCGAAAGGGGAAGGGCGGATAGATGAAGATGTCCGTTTCCCCGGCGTGAGAGGCGAGCCCCCCTGGGCGCCGAGCGGCGGCCTCTAACACCCGCACCACCGTGGTGCCCACGGCGATCACCCGACCCCCTCGCGCCCGCGTGGCCTCGATGGCCGTCACGGCCTCCGGCGGCAGCACATAGCGTTCCTCATGCATGCGATGGGCCGTCACGTCTTCCACGCGCACGGGGGAAAAAGTGCCTGCGCCCACGTGCAGGGTGACGGTGGTTTGCGCAATGCCCGCCGCCGCCAGTTCTTCGAGCAACGTATCGGTAAAGTGAAGCCCCGCCGTGGGCGCCGCCACGGCCCCCGGATGCCGGGCGTAGACCGTCTGATAGCGCGCGTGGTCGTCTTGCTCCGCCGGCCGCTCGATGTAGGGCGGAAGCGGCATCTCCCCCACGGTTTCGAAGAAGGGCAATACCTCCTGCTCCGAAGGGAAGGCCAGCTCAAAGAGCGCCTCCCGCCGGCCGAGGACCGACACGGGGAGCGCCTCGGGCCCTAAGAAGATATCGCTTCCGGCCTTGGGGGCCTTCGATGCCCGGACCTGCGCAAGCGCTCGATGATTATCGAGAGCGCGCTCAAGGAGCACTTCGATCTGCCCCCCCGTAGCCTTACGGCCGAACACCCGGGCGGGAATAACCCGGGTATCGTTGAACACGAGGAGATCGCCCGTGCGAAGCAGGCGAGGCAAGGCCGTCACCTGGCAATGCTCCAGGGGCGCTGCGCCTCCTGGGAGGTGGAGTAAGCGGCTTTGGCCCCGCTCCGCCGGGGGATGCTGAGCGATCAGCGCAGGCGGCAGAGCGTAGTCAAAATCGGAAGTTTTCATGGTGCGCTCCAACGGACTTACGGGCCCGGGGGCGCGGAGTGTAGCAATTAATCCGCACTGACCAAGGTGATACGGCCGAGCCCTTCGGCGGGGTAGCTATCGGCGGCCACCTGTCCCGCAAGATTGTTCAGCAGAAAGCTGTCGAGCGCCTGCCGCAGATCAACGCCCACGAAGGCGCCGCCGAGCTCCGGCAGCCGTAGGCCGTAGCGTCCCTCGAAGAGGGCATTGGTCACCGCCACGTTCAACGCTGGCGCCGAGGTGAGAATCGCTCCGTCTTCCACCAGTACCACGCCGCTGAGCGTGGCCAGACGACGCACCCTTCCCCCAGCCGTCGCCACCGTTCCATCTTCCGCCAGTACCTGAGCCTGTTGGGTTAGGTCGGCCTCCAGCACTAAATTCGATAGCTGGAGAAAAGCGTCGCCGCCCGGCTCCGCGAGACCCCGCTCCACCAGCGCCTTCAAGGAGACGGCGGACACCTGGCTGAAGACAGCGAGGGTGCGTTCGCTGGACACCAAATCGAACAACGCCCCCCGGGTCAGCGCCCCCGCGGGCAGCACGGCGTCCGACGTTAGGCTCCCTGCATCTAGTATCCCTACCTGGGGCGACGGCGCCCCAGCGTTAAAGGCCGTGCTCCGGGCTGCGGCGAAGGCGGCGTCGGCCACAAGATCCGCAAAATTCGTTTCCCCGGCGCGCAGGGCCGCGGCGCTCCCGTCCAACGCGACCCCAAGGGTCGCCGCAGTTGTTTCTTCCAGAACAGCAAGATCACTCGCGAACAGATCCAGCACGGTCGTTTGCAGCGTGTTGTCGGACTCAACGCCATCCTCCGCGGGGGCGCCAAGAATGCGCAGGGGACCGCTGGGTGCCAGCGCCTGGGTGAAAACGCCAAAGCTGTCGAGCTCAGCCTGGAACCGCCCCAGATAGCGGTAACGATCGGCCGTAGCCACCAGGGCCAGGGGCGCGCCAGCGGCGTCCGTCCCCAGGGTGGGATAGGGTCCAGCCACCGTATCCCCAGGCACCAGAAGATCGTCCTCGGAGGCCAGCAGCGCCGGCGTCGCAGACAGGAGCAAATCGACGCCGGAGAGGCTAGCCCCAAGGGCCAGATCCGCTTCGAGGCTTCCCTGGTCCACGAGAAGGAGCACCACCGACGCACCCGCCAGCCCGGCCTCGTCAATGCGTGCCTGGAGCGTCGCCACGAGCGTGTCCTGATCCGGGAGGCGCAGCTGGCGCGTGGTCGTCCGCCGATCGAGATTAGGATCCACCGCCCCCAGCACCAGCACGCGCCGACCTGCAGCGCGGGTCAGGAGCGCATTGGCCAGACGCCCCTCCGTGCGTAGGCGCTGCCAGCTTTGTTCAAAGGTGCCATCAATCACGGAATTCACCACGGGCACCGTGGGCTCGAGATCATTGGCGAACACGGCGAAGAGGGACGGCGACAGGGAAAGGTCCCGGGACCCCACGCCAATAAAGTCGTAGCCCACCTGCTCCACGGCCCGCACGTCGTAGAACTCGGCGCCCGTTTCTAGGCTGACGGCCAGCGCCTTCCCCGGCGCGATCTGATTACCCGCGCTCACGGTCAGCACGGCGCCCGGCACTGCATCCTGGGCGGCGCGGAGCGCGGTGAAAAAACGGCCAATCCCCCCCACCGGCTGGGCATCAGAAGACAGATCCCCCGCATCCAGTAGGGCCGACGCCCCCCCAGCGTGGTGCAGCAGGGTAAGGGAGAGGGGCGGGAAGGTGGCGCGGAAGGCCTCGGCATGGGGGCCGGAAGCAGCCAACGCCGTCGCCAGGGCCTCGGCCCGTTCCGCGAGGGGCTCAAGATCCGCCACCCCGTCGGCGAAGAGATCAAGCATGACCGCTTCCGTATCCACGGTCAGGGCGTCGTCCCGAAGCAGCTGAAAGGCGGCACCTAGTCCCTCGGCCAGGCGAGCCAGCTCTGCCCCTGGCGCATCGAGCAAGGCCAGCCCTTCCGCCTCCGCAGGCGCCGTAAGCCGTCCATCCAAGCGATCGAACACAAGCTTTCGGGCCACTAATGTGCTTAGGGTGGACAGGTCCAACCCCAGCCGGTCGTCCCCCTCCTGCGCACCGGTTAAATCCACATAGCGCTCGAGATAGAGGCCCGAGGCCGCGGATAGGGCACAGCGCAGACGCCCTTCAAAGGTCGGCGGAACGAGCAGAAGAAAGCCGCCATCGCTCCCCAGGGTGGCCGTGTGCTGCACTTGCTCTTCCAGGGTCACAGCCACGCACTGTCCGCCGGACAGCGCGGGCTCAGCCCCCAGGCTTGCCGTGCCCCGGAGAGCCACCGTGCTCCGCGTGACCAAGCGGCCATCGTTGCTTTCCCCAAGGGCGCCACCTCCTCCGCAGCCCCACAGGACCCCACAGAGACCGATTACGCCCACCAGGTGCCAAGCCACCCCATTCCTCAAGGCCCTTCTCCCTTGTTTCCTGACCGCCTTTGCAGGGCGCCATGAGACACCGCCAGCACGCTCCCGTCTAGTGGTGCTGCCCGGGCCTCGCGTTGGCGAGGGGAACGAAGCTAGGTATGATCCCGCTCCCACGCCGGAGTGGTGGAATTGGTAGACGCGCCGGATTCAAAATCCGGTCCCCGCAAGGGGGTGTGGGTTCAAGTCCCACCTCCGGCACCATCTTCCCCCTTTAGGAGCCTCACCAGCCGTGCCTGCTGCGACACCGAACCTTGAGGAATTGCCCCCGGCGGGCCTCCTGCGGCGCCTGATGGCCATGATCTACGACGGCCTCCTGGTGCTGGCCATCGTGCTCACCACCACGGGCCTCGCGAACCTCTTTGCCCCCCGCCCAGAGCTGGCCCCAGACGCCGCCACAGCTTCCCTCGAGGGCATGCAAACGGTCACCGGCCCGCTCCTATCCTGCGCGCTCTTCATCGAAATCTTTGTCTTCTTTGCCTTCTTCTGGGTTCGCCACGGGCGAACCCTCGGCATGCAGGCCTGGCGCCTTCGGGTGCAGGACGCGGAAGGCCACAACATCACCCTCCTCACGGCCCTAAAACGCTACCTCGTGGCCTACCCCTCGCTGCTCGCCTTCGGCCTCGGCTATTGGGTCATGCTGCTTGATCCCATGAAGCGCAGCTGGAGCGATCGCGCCTCCGGCACGCGAGTGGTGATTCATCACACGCCCTAGCGCTGCTTCCCCCGCCCAGCTCCGCTAGACTGGTTCTTTCCCAGCGGCTACGGATAAAGACATCTCCATGAAAATCGCATTCAAATCGGGTGATCCGGCAAAGCACACCTGCGACCTCCTCTTGGTTCCCGTCTTTGGCGCGGCCCTCAAGGGCCGGGCCCTCGATCTTGATGCAGCCTTGGGCGGCCTTGCGGGCCGCTGCCTCACCCAGGGAGATCTCGGCACCAGCGCCGGGGCCACCCTGCTGCTGCCCATTGCCGGAGGGCTGAAGGCCTCCCGGGTGCTGCTCTTTCAGTGCGGTGAAGACGGCGCGATGGAAGGGCTACGGGAAGGGCTTGCAGCGGCCTTCAGCGCCGCCTGCAAGGGGCCTGCAAAATCTCTGGCATGCCTGCTCAGCGACGGCACCGCGGCGGGCTTTGACGCCGCCGCGCTGACAGAGGAGACGGTGCTCGCCGCGCACTATGCGCGCTATCGCTTCCATCGTTACCTTAAAACGGCCAAGCCCGTAGCGGCAGCAAGCCTCGTGCTGCTGCTAAGCGGTCGGGTTGGCGCTGCCCAGCAGAAGGCCCTCACCGGGGCCGAGGCCCTTGCCAAGGGCATCGCCCTGACCCGTACTCTTGGTGACGAGCCGGGAAACGTTTGCCATCCCACCTACCTTGCAAAGGAAGCGCAACGCATTGCCAGGGCCCACGGTACCGTTAAGGTTGAGGTGCTGTCGGAAGCAGAGATGAAGCGCCTGGGCATGGGCGCCTTCCTCGCAGTCTCTGGGGGCTCGGCGCAGCCCGGCAAGCTCATCGTGCTGCGCTACAGCGGCGGCGCCCGGAACGCTGCGCCCCACGTGCTCGTGGGTAAGGGCATCACCTTCGACACCGGCGGCATCAGCTTGAAGCCCGGCCCAGGCATGGACGAAATGAAGTACGACATGTGCGGCGCCGCGAGCGTTCTCGGCACCGTTTCCGCCGTGGCCGAAGCCAAGCTGCCTCTGAACGTCATCGGCGTGATTGCCGCGGCCGAGAACATGCCCTCGGGAGTCGCCACGCGCCCCGGGGATATCGTCAAAACCCTGAGCGGGCAAACGGTGGAAATCCTGAACACGGACGCCGAAGGCAGGCTTGTACTGTGCGACGCCCTGACCTACGCCGAGCGCTTTAAGCCTGCCTCCGTCGTAGATATCGCCACCCTTACCGGGGCCGCCGTCACCGCCCTGGGCAGCATCGCCACGGCGCTCTACGCCAACAACGACGGCCTAGCCTCCGCCCTCCTTGAGGCCGGTGAAGGCACCGGCGATCGCGCTTGGCGCATGCCCCTCTGGGAGGCCTACCAGAAGCAGCTGAAATCAAACTTTGCCGATATGGCGAATATCGGGGGCCGGGAGGCGGGCAGCGTCACCGCCGCGTGCTTCCTCGCACGCTTCACCAAGGCCTATCCCTGGGCGCACCTCGACATCGCCGGTTCCGCCTGGCGTACCGGCGCCGACAAGGGCGCCACGGGGCGCCCGGTGCGCCTCCTTATGCGCTACCTTGAGGATCAATGCGCCTAAGGGCTCGACGCCAGGGGCCGCGGCGATGACCCGCATCGACTTTTACGTCCTGCCGGCGCTGCGCCTTGACGCTCGGGAACAGTTCGCCGCCCGATTGGCGGCGAAGGCCGTGCGGGCGGGGCAGCGGGCCCTGCTGCTTTGCGACGACGAAGCTGCCCGGGCCCGGCTCGCAGAGCAGCTCTGGGGGCTTCCGGGGGCCTTCATGCCCTCCGCCCCGATCCGGTCGCCGGAAGCCAGCGCGGCGCCGATCCTGCTCGCGCTCGAGAGCGAACTGGACGCCCTCGGCACCGCCCCCTTCCCCGTGCATGAGTGGTTGATCAATCTGCGCCTTGAACGGAGCGCCCATTTCGCCGCCTTCGACCGCGTCGCCGAAATCATTTGCCAGGATGACGCCGTGCGCGAAGCCGGCCGGGCCCACTACCGCTTTTACCGGGAACGGGGCTACCCCCTGCACCACCACGACCTAAAGGACCGGGAGGCGTAACGTCCCGGCCCGCTTTGCGGTAGCATTCGCGGCTTCGTTTGCCTTCGCCGGGAAGCTCCACGTCCATGGAAAAGACCTACCAGCCCGAGGCCCTGGAAGCCAATCTCTACGCCCACTGGGAGCAGGCCGGCTACTTCGCCCCCAGCGGTGAGGGCACGCCCTACTGCATCATGATTCCCCCGCCGAACGTGACCGGCAGCCTTCACATGGGCCATGCCTTCCAGGACACGCTCATGGATGCGCTGGTGCGCTACCAGCGCATGGCAGGGCACAACACCCTGTGGCAGGTGGGCTGCGATCATGCCGGCATCGCCACCCAGATGGTGGTGGAGCGCCAGCTCGAAGCCACCCAGGAATCCCGCGCCGAGCTGGGCCGGGAAGCCTTCGTCGAGCGGGTCTGGGAATGGAAGGAAGGCTCCGGCGGGCAAATCACCCAGCAGCTTCGACGCATGGGCGCTTCCGTGGACTGGAGCCGGGAGCGCTTCACCATGGACCAGGGCTTCTCCGCCGCGGTGCAGGAAGCCTTCCTTCGGCTTTACGAGGAAGGGCTCATCTACCGGGGCAAGCGGCTCGTCAACTGGGATCCGGTCCTGAAAACGGCCCTCTCCGATCTTGAGGTGGAAAATCGCGAAGAAAAGGGATCGCTTTGGCATCTGCGCTACCCCTTAGAGGACGGCGCAAAAAGTGCCGACGGCGCGCCCTACCTGGTCGTGGCCACCACCCGGCCGGAAACGCTCCTAGGGGACGCTGCAGTGGCCGTGCACCCCGAGGACCCCCGGTACCAGCACCTCATCGGCGCCCGGGTCACCCTCCCTCTCACGGGGCGGACCCTGCCCATTATCGCGGACGACTACGTCGACCCGGCCTTCGGCACGGGCTGCGTGAAGATCACCCCCGCCCACGACTTTAACGACTATGCCGTAGGCCAGCGCCATGATTTGCCCTTGCTCAATATCTTTACGGAAGACGCCCATATCAATGACAGCGCCCCGGGCGCCTTCCGGGGCCTTAGCCGGGAAGCGGCACGAAAGGCCATCCTCGAGGCCTTCGAGACCGAGGGCCTCCTTCACGAGGTGAAGGATCACACCCTCATGGTGCCCCACGGCGATCGCTCCGGGGCGGTCATCGAACCCTACCTCACGGATCAATGGTTCGTGGCCATGGAGACGCTGGCCAAGCCGGCCATCGAGGCCGTGGAGACCGGCGCCGTCCGCTTCGTGCCCAAGCAGTACGAAAACGTCTACTTCTCCTGGATGCGGGACATCCAGGACTGGTGCATCAGCCGTCAGCTCTGGTGGGGGCACCGCATCCCGGCCTGGTATGACGAGGCCGGCAAGGTCTACGTCGGCCGTAGCGAAGCGGCCGTGCGCGAGTCCCACGGCCTGGGCGCGGAGGTCACCCTCCGCCAGGACCCGGACGTGCTCGAGACCTGGTTCTCCTCCGCCCTCTGGACCTTCGGGACCCTGGGCTGGCCCGAGGACACGGACGCCCTACGCACCTTCCACCCCACGGATGTGCTGGTCACGGGACATGACATCATCTTCTTCTGGGTCGCCCGAATGATCATGATGACCCTGAAGTTCACCGGTGAGGTCCCCTTCAAAACCGTCTACATCCATGGCCTGGTGCGGGATGCGGAGGGGCAGAAAATGTCCAAGTCCAAGGGCAATGGCTTGGACCCCCTGGACCTCATCGACGGCATCGAGCTTGAAGCCCTGGTGCAGAAGCGGACCTCGGGGATGATGCAGCCCCAGCTGGCCAAGAAAATCGAGAAGGCCACGCGCCGGGACTTCCCCGAGGGCATTCCGGCCTTCGGTACGGATGCCCTGCGTTTTACCTTCTGCGCCCTCGCCTCCACGGGCCGGGACGTGCGCTTCGACCTGGCGCGTATTTCCGGCTACCGAAACTTCTGCAACAAGCTCTGGAACGCCGCAAGCTACGTGCTCAGCAATACGGAAAGCGGCGAGCTGGAGGGCGGCGAACTGTCCCTCGCCGATCGTTGGATTCGCTCCCGCCTTCAGGGCCTCATCGAGGACGTGCACTTCGCTTTCGAAACCTTCCGCTTCGACGTCATGGCCCAAAAGCTTTACGACTTTACCTGGCATGAGTACTGCGACTGGTACCTCGAGCTCACCAAGCCCGTGCTGCGGGAAGGGACTCCTGAGGCTCAGGCCGCCGCCCGGAGAACGCTCCTTGAGGTGCTTGAAACCCTCCTCCGCCTCATGCACCCCATCATGCCCTTCCTTACGGAAACGCTCTGGCGTACGGTGGCGCCGCGGCTGGGGCTTACGGGGCCCACGCTCATGACCGCCGCCTACCCTCAGCACGATGGCAACGCCATAAATCCTGACGCGGAGAGCGAGCTGGCCTGGCTGAAAGCCATGATCGAAGGCCTGCGGACCATTCGAGGGGAGATGAATCTGACCGGGAAGGTGAAGCTACCCGTACTTCTCGCCGATGGCACTCCGGAGGATGACCTCCGAGCGGCACGTAACTTGGTGCTGCTGAAGCAGCTGGCCGGCCTTGAGGGCATCGAGCGCCTCCCGAAAGGAAACGAGCCGCCCCCGGCGACCCTGACCCTCGTGGGCAGTCTGAAGGTGCTCGTACCCCTCTCGGGCCTCATCGATCCTGCGGCGGAACGGGCTCGGCTCGAGAAGGCCGTGGAAAAGCGCCAGGGCGAATGCCAGCGCATCGAAGGCAAGCTCGGCAACGCGCGCTTTGTGGCCGGCGCCCCCGCAGAGGTGGTGGATAAGGAGCGGGAAAAGCTCGCTTCGGCCCAGGATGCCCTCGGCAAACTTCAGGCCCAGCTTGAGGCCCTCGCGAAGCTCTGAGGCTTTATTGCGGGCAAAAAAACGGCCGCCCGAGGGCGGCCGTTTTTCCTACCGAGACAGGCAACGCTTAGAGCGTGGTGACCTTGTCTGCAGCGGGGCCTTTCTGGCCTTGCACCACGTCGAACTCGACGAGGGCGCCTTCAGCCAGGGTACGGAAACCCTGAGACTGAATCGCACTGTGATGCACGAAGAGATCCTTGCCCCCATCTTCCGGGGTAATGAATCCAAAGCCTTTTTGGTCGTTAAACCACTTCACCGTTCCACGGGTACGCATGACGCGCTCCTAAGGTTGTGCAAGTCGGAGCTACGTGCCACGTACTAACCGACTGCTTCTACTAACGCGGTTCCGCCGCGCAGCGGCCGGTTTTCACCGGAACTTCTACCCCAAGCACGGGCAAAAAAAATGCGGCCCGCCTCTGATCGAGACTGCCGCATCGCACACTTACTGCGTCCTGCACCTCGCTCGAGGAGGTGCGCACGATCCTCGCTTCTACGCCGCTTGTCAA
>JADHNU010000012.1 GCA_016779325.1 Pseudomonadales bacterium | reverse complement strand
CAGCCGCCGTGGGATCGGTCGTACCCGTAAGGGTCGCAAACTGCACGTCGTTGGCCGCGGCGACTGCCTCGCCATCACTGGCAAACTTGTCGACGCAGGCAAACACGCCGTTCACCGTCACCGTGGTTTCAGCGTCCTGAGGGCGGAAGCAGTAGTTATTCGCCGAGGAATCATCGATAAAGCTGGAGACCACGAGCAGGTCGGTTACGGTTGCCGTGATGCCCTCGCGAAGGCGAAGACCCGCGCCCGGATCGTGGGTCGCCGTATCAGCGCCGTTGGGGGAGACGATGCAGGTCAGATTGATGAGATTGGCTTGCGTATTTAAACCGCGCGCCACCATGTCCTGACGGAAAGCGGCGTCCTTGCTGCTGTAGGACCCGATGCCGTCGGCTTCAACGCAGTGATTGCCGTCGGTGGCAGACTGGATCACGAGAGCGTTGCGAACCGTGCCTTTCCAGCCCTCGTCGAGGTCGATGGAGTCGTCGTTCACATAAACCGCTGCATAGTTGGTCACGTTGACGGCGCCGCCGAACATCTCGATGCCGTCGTCAAACACGGAGTAGACCTGAAGGTTGGTCACGGTGGTGCCGCTACCCACAGCGCCGAAGGTGATACCGTTCAGCTCGTCGCCGTTCCCCACGGTGGCGCCGGTGTGCTTGACGATCACGTAGTCGAGGCGGCCCGAGCTGTCCTCGTCATTCACACCGCCGTAGTAGTTCTCATCCGCCCCAGCGGAGCCTTCGGAAGCCACATCGCACTCTCCCACGAGAGCGAGGTCGACGCCGCGCGTTCCCGTGTAGGTGCACTTGTTGGACACGCCGAAGCCGTCGATGACCATGCCGCCCCACTGCTGGTCGTCTTCGGGACCGACGGTGCCGTTGACATCAGAAACGGAGGTAAAGGTGATCGGCGCCGTCGCCGTACCGATGGCCACCAGCTGGGAACCGCGGTTGATGACCATAAATTTGTCGTTGGACTGCCAAGCGAGCGTCGCGCCGGCTTCCACGGTCATGGTCGGGCCGTCGCCGCCCTCGGAGATGCCTGCTGCGTTCATTTCCGCGGTGGAGCTGTAAGCCTCACCGACGAACAGACTGCCTTCGAAGATGTGAGCGCCGTCATCGGGCAGCGCAGCGAAGTCGACATCGACGGTAATGTTGTTACCGGAGTCGGCGAACAGCGGCGAGTACACGCAGTTGCCGTCGTCCCCGTAGGTGCCCTGGCGCGTCTGGCCGCCGCTGGTCACGTAGGATGCGCAGGGGTTCACGGTCTGCTGGGGTGCGGTGGTGGTCGTGGTGTTGTTGCTGTTGGCGACGGAATTGTCGACGGTGGACGGATTGATCTCAATGTCACCGCTGCCGCCGCAGCCAGCGAGAACCGCGAGCGAGGTGGACGCGATAAAAGCGTACTTACGAATCATGGTGAGCCCCCAGGGGTCAGTTTCTCCAGGTGACCAAGACCGTTGCGTCCCCAGGGGACCCCGGACCCAGCCCGTTCAGCCGCGCACTTTAGGGTTGCCGTGTGACTCACCGATGACAAAGCGCTTCTTTCCCGTGAATCTTCCATGACAAATCTAGGAGCAAAAAACCCCTAGGTTTTTAGGTCCTAAATCCACCGTCATGAAAACGCCACGAAGCGTTCACAGCCCAGCGCTATGGTCCGGGCCTGTTGTAGGCGCCCAGTCAGGAGGACAGCCATGGGATATCGGGCCTTGCTGAAGAAGTACCTCTCGGCGGTGGAGGCGGAAACGGGCAGCCTCCACCTTGAGCGGCTCAGCGAACAGGCGGAGTTCCGATTCACCGCGCGCGATCTGGGCGAACTCCGCGCCCTCGCCGCCGAGCTCTGTCGGGAGCGGCCTGCTGTGGCATGCTCGAGGCTTCCGAGAAAGGGAGGCCGCGGCCATGAGCCAGCAAACCGCTAAGATCCTTGCCGAAGGGCTGCACTTTGGGGAAGGGCCCCGGTGGCACGAGGGCGCTTTGTACTTTTCCGACATGCACGCCCACGCCCTGTGCCGCTGGCGCGAAGGCCAGGCCGTGGAAGTCATCGCGCGCTTCGAAGGCCCCATTTCGGGCCTGGGCTGGCAGCCCGATGGCACCCTGCTCGTGGTCTCGATGCTGGACAAGCAGGTGCTGCGGAGCGATAGCGCCGGCGCCTTCACCCTCCATGCGGATCTTTCCGGCCTAGTGCCAGAGCGCTGCAACGATATGGTGGTGGACGCGGAGGGCGGCGCCTACGTGGGCAATTTCGGCTTTGACCTCCACGGCGGCGGCGCCCCTCAAACGACGGTCCTGTGCTACGTCCCGCCGGCGGGGGGCGCGCCGTCCATCGCAGCGGAAAACGTCGCCTTCCCCAACGGCGCCGTGATCACCCCCGACGGCAAAACCCTCATCCTGGGGGAAAGCATGGGGCGCTGCCTGACCGCCTTCACCATTGCCGCACCGGGGCAGCTCCAGGATCGCCGCGTCTTCGCCGAATTTCCCGAGGGCCGGCTGCCCGATGGCATTTGCCTCGATGCCGCCGGCGGCGTCTGGGCAGCGTCACCAACCGGGAATGAGTGCCTACGCTTGGAGGAGGGCGGCCGCGTGACCCATCGGGTCGCCGTCAGCCAGGGGGCCTACGCGTGCATGCTCGGCGGGGTTGAGGAGAAAATGCTCTACATTCTCACCGCCGCCGATAGCGACCCCAGCGCCCCCGCGGGCAGCGGCCGCATCGAAGCGGCCCCGGCGCCCTACGGGAGGGCGGGGCTACCCTAGCGAGGTAACCTTAAGCTTCCTTTGGGGCGCGGCGCATGAGACCGCTGCGCGTGCAGGTGCCCACGAGCGCCCCGTTCTGGTTAAAGGCGCTATGGCGGAAGGTGACGATGCCCGCCTCCGGACGAGACTTTGACGGCCGGATCTCCAGCACTTCGCTTTCGCAGGAGAGGGTGTCGCCAATAAATACGGGAGCAGGGAAACGCACTTCGTCCCAACCCAAGTTCGCAATGGTGGTCCCCAGGGTGGTCTCGCCTACGGAAACCCCCACCATAAGCCCCAACGTGAACACGCTATTCACGATGCGCTGCCCATACTCGGAGGTTTTCATGGCCTCCGCATCCAGGTGTAGGGCCGCCGGGTTATGCGTGAGGGTGGAGAAGAGCAGGTTGTCCGTTTCCGTCACCGTGCGCCGCACCGCATGGGCAAAGCGTTGCCCCACATAGAATTCTTCAAACCATAGACCGGCCACCGCTCGTCCTCCCAAAACTCTGCCCAAACCCCAAGCCTAGCACCTTGTCAGCGCCCTGCCCCTGGGTCACGGTAAGCGCCTAACTTAACGCCAGCGGACGCCGCCTATGCTTTTCCCCCGACGCAGCCTTCATTTTGTGCCCGGCGGCCAGACCCGGATGTTCGACAAAGCCCTGGGCCTTGCCGCCGATACGCTCATTCTCGATCTGGAAGATGCGGTGACCCCGGAGCGCAAAGAGGCCGCGCGGGGTGAGGTCGTTGCGTGGCTCGCCGCCCTTAACGGCAAGCCCGTGGAGCGCATGGTGCGCGCAAATCCCTTGAACTCGCCCTGGGGCCTCGCCGATCTCGAAGCGCTGCTCAGCGCTCCCGTGCCGCCCCACAGCCTGCTGGTGCCCAAGGTGTCCCACGCGGAAGAACTGCGTGAACTCGACGCCGTGCTCAGCCGCCTGGAGGCCGCCCGGGACACCCCCTGCCCCCCCCTCAGCCTCATGATTGTGGCCACGGAAACGGCGGCCGGGGCCCTCAATCTGCCCCAAACCGCCGCCGCGCCCCGGGTCAGCGCCGTTACCTGGGGGGCGGAAGACCTTTCCGCGGTCCTCGGCGCCCAAAGCACGCGGGACGGGGCGGGGCGCTATTGGCCCGTGTTCACCCACTGTCGGCTCATGACCCTCCTGTCTGCCAGCGCCGCAGGCTGCCAGCCCATCGACGGGGTCTACACGCAGATCCGCGACGGCGCCGGCCTGGCCGAGGAATGCGCCGAAGCCGCTGCCGTGGGCTTTCGCGGCAAGATGTCCCTGCACCCAGACCAGATCCCCATCATCAACGCCGCCTTCACGCCAAGCGAAGCGGTCATCGCCGCCGCCGAGGGGCTCCTGGAGGCCTTCCGGGACGCGCAAAAGGCGGGCAAGATGGCCTTCTCGTACGAGGGGGAGATGGTCGACGCACCGCACTTAGCGCGGGCGGAGGCCACCCTTGCCCTCGCCCAAGGCCTTGGCCTTCGGCCTCACCCTGGCAAGTAAAGGAGCGCTCGATGCATTACGAAGCCCCCTGGATGAACGACGAGCTGCGCATGCTGAAAGATGCGGCGAAGAAGTTCTTCGAAAAGGAATTCCTTCCCGAAGCCCCGCGCTGGAATGCAGAGGGGGTTGTGGACAAGGCGGCCTGGCGAAAGGCCGGGGAAGCGGGCCTCCTTTGCGCCGAAATGCCCGAGGCCTACGGCGGGGGCGGCGGCGACTACCGCCACGAGACGGTCATCATGGAAGCCCAACTTGAGGCGGGCCTCGGCGGCTTTGGGAACCAAGTTCACTCCACCATCGTCGCGCCCTACATTCTGCGCTACGGCACGGAAGAACAGCGGCAGCGTTGGCTGCCCAAGCTCGCCAGCGGCGAATGGGTGGCGGCCATCGCCATGACCGAGCCGAACACCGGCTCGGACCTTCAAGCCGTGCAAACCACCGCGAAGAAGGACGGCAACGAGTACGTTATTAGCGGCTCAAAGACCTACATTTCCAACGGTCAGAACGCGGATCTCATCGTAGTGGTGGCTAAGACTGACACCAGTCTCGGCGCTCGAGGCATTTCCCTACTTGTGGTCGATCCAGAGGAAGACGGCAGCCTTCGCGCTGGCTTCCGCCGGGGCCGAAACCTCGACAAAATCGGCCAGAAATCCGCCGACACCTCCGAGCTGTTCTTCGACGAGGTACGCATTCCCCAGAGCAACCTCATTGGCGAAGAAGAGGGTAGGGGCTTCTTCATGCTCATGGAGCAGCTGCCCCAGGAACGGCTGAACATTGCTCAGGCCGCGGTGGTAGCCATGGAGCGGGCCATCGAAGTCACCACGGACTTCGTCAAGGAGCGCAAAGCCTTCGGACAGCGCGTGCTCGACTTCCAGAACACCCAGTTCAAGCTCGCCGAGTGCAAAACCAAGGCGAGGGTGGCCCGCACCTTTGTGGACAACTGCGTGCTGTGGCACCTGGAGGGCAAGCTCGATGCGGAAACGGCGTCCATGGCCAAGTACTGGTGCACGGATACGCAATGCGAAATCATCGACGAATGCCTCCAGCTTCATGGCGGCGCCGGCTACATGAATGAGTATCCCATCGCCGAGATGTACGCCGATGCTCGGGTGCAGCGCATCTACGGCGGCACCAACGAAATCATGAAGGTTCTGATCGCTCGAGGGCTCTAAGCCCCGTGGAACGCGCCAGCCCCCAGGGGCGCTACTGGGCCTTTTACTGGCCCCTGGCGCTCACGGGGGCGGTGACGGTCCTTGGATCGCAAATTCAAAATGGCGTGCTCGCCCGCTTGGACGAGGCCGCCACCACCCTTGCGGCGTATGCTGTGGCGCAAGCCGTGCTGGCCCTTTTCAACGCGGCCCAGGCCTTTGTGCCCCAGCTTACGAACCGCTTTGCCCACGGCGACGCGGCGCGACGCCGAGTCCGGGGCTACGTGCTGGGGCTTAGCGCCCTGCTGACCCTCGCCGTCGCCCTCCTGGCCACCCTCGGCCAGAGGCTCATCGCCTTTAGCTTTTCCTTAAGCCCGGACCTTGAAGGGTTAGTCTTTGCCTTTCTGCTGGCCCTCGCCCCGCTGGTGTGGCTAAACGGCCTGCGCTTTTATCTGATCGGGCGTCTCATCCAGCGGGAACAAACGGGTTGGGTGACGGTGCTCAACGGGATCCATCTGGCGGTGCTTATCGCCGCCCTCGCGACGGGGCTCACCCTCGCCTGGGGGCCCGTGGCCACCTTGGTGGGCGCCCAGGCCTTAGCCGGGGTGGTTCACGCGGCCCTCGCCGGCACGGCGCTGTCGCGCACGACGCCGAGGGCGACCAGCGGCGACGAACCGATCCTTCCCAGCTACGGGCGCTTAAGCGCCTTCTTCGGCCCCGTCGTGTTCACCGGCGTGATGTTCGCCCTAAGCCGCCCTCTGCTTTACGGCGCCATCGGTGGCGCCGGGGACGGCATTCTTACTATCGCGGCTTTGCGCATTGCCTTTGATTTCACCTTTTTCTTTCAGCAAGCGGCCAATCAGTTTCGCCATTTTTTCGTGACCTTCGGCCTGGCGGATCTGGCGGAGAAACGCCGCTTCATGCTGCGCGTAACCTTCGGCCTCACCCTGGCCATGGCCCTCACAGGCTTTACCCCCCTGGGCACCTTGCTGATCGCCCAAGGCATCGGCGCGGACGCTGTGGTCACGGAGCGGGCCCTGGCCGCCCTTCAGGTCATGACCCTGCTGCCCCTCCTGATCATCGTGCGGAACTACTTTCACGGCATTCTCATGGTGGAAGAGCGCACCGGCGGCATGGCCCAGGGCAGCCTGCTGCGCGTGCTCACCATCTTCCTGCTCGCCAGCGCCCTGGCTCCGGCGAACCTTCTCACCCCCGCCGGCGCGGCCTGGATCCTCCTGGCGGGCTTTGCCGCGGAAACCCTTGTGGTGGCCTGGCGGGCCCGCCCCCCTCGCCCCCCTGACGCTTGAGCGCTAAACTCCCTCCCCGCGGGCACGGCGAGCAATCCATTGCCAAACGAGGCGAAGTCATGACCTTGAGCGCCCTCCTGCCCCCAGAGCTCGCAGAGCGTACCCTTGCCGTGAACGACCACGCGCTCGCGAAAGAGGGCGACTTCGTACTCTATTGGCTGCGTACGGCCCAGCGTCTGCACGATAATCCAGCGCTCCTGGCCGCCCAGGTCCTGGCCAAGGATCTCGGCAAGCCCCTGCTGATCTACCAGGGCCTTGATGAGCGCTACCCCTTCGCCTCCGACCGTCATCACCTATTTATTCTGGAAGGGGCCCGGGATGTGGCCGCGGAGGCGGCGCAACGCGGTCTTAGCTTCGCCTTTCACTTGGCGCGCAAGGGCGACCGCGGTGCCCACCTGCGAACCCTCGCCGCTGCGGCCTGCGCCGTCGTTACCGAGCTCTTTCCCTGGCGCCCCATTGCGCGCTGGACCGAAGCGCTCGCTCCCCATTGCCAAGGACCGCTCCTGGCCGTGGATACGGCGTGCCTTGTCCCCATGCCCCAAACCCGGGCCCAGGATACGCAGCGCGCCTTCCGCTTCCGGGACCGTTACCAAACCCGGCGCGACGAGGCGCTCCTTGTGCCCTGGACCGATCCGGAACCCCACGCGGGCCCCCACGCTCTGCCCTTCACGCCCCTCGATCTCCCCTCCGCCTGCCTGACCGATCGGCTTGCAGCCTGCGCGATTGACCACGGGGTGGGGCCCGTCGCCGCCTACCCCGGCGGCCAGAGCGCGGGCTATGCCCGCTGGCTGGGCTTCAAGGCCGCAGGCCTGCGGACCTACCACCGACGCCGGAATAATCCCTTGGAGGCAGGGGGCGTGAGCGGCCTTTCTCCCTACCTCCACTACGGCCAGATTTCTCCCTTTCGCCTCGCGCGGGAAGCTGCCGCGCTAGGCGGCCCAGGCGCGGAGAAATACCTCGATGAGCTTTTGATCTGGCGGGAGATGGCCTGGGCCTTTTGCTTTCACGAGCCGCGCCATGACACCGTCCAGGCGCTGCCGGCCTGGGCCCGGGAAGCGCTGGCGGAGCGCCCAAGCCCCACACCAACGGCTCTGAAATCTCTCGAAGCCCTGCGTCAGGGACGAAGCGGCGAGCCCCTATGGGATGCGGCCCAGCGGGCACTGCTTCGCCAAGGTATGTTGCACAACAACTTGCGCATGAGCTGGGGCAAGCAGGTGCTGCCTTGGAGCCCCGATGGCGCCAGCGCCCTTGAGCGACTGCTCGATCTCAATCATCGCTATGCCCTCGATGGGCGCGACCCCAGCAGCTACGGCGGCATTCTGTGGTGCCTCGGCGCCTTTGATCGACCCTTTGCGCCCCCAACGGAAGGCTTCGGCGAGCTTCGGCCCCGAACCACGGCCGAGCACCGGGAGCGGCTCAATCCCGAGGCCTTTGCCGCCCTGGCCGCGGCGCCCAGCACGCCGGCCCCCCCTCGGGTCGCGATCGTCGGGGCCGGCCTTGCGGGCTTGGCGTGCGGCCAGGCCCTCGACGAGCACGGCTGGCCCGTCATGCTCTTCGACAAAGGGCGGCGTCCCGGCGGACGGCTGGCCACCCGAGAAAGCCGGGGCCACGCCCATACCTTCAACCACGGCGCCGAGGCCTTTCATGGCAACGACCGGCGCTTTCAGGAAACGCTGCTCCGCTGGGCGGGCGCCGGCTGGGTTCAACCGACGGCTCATGGCTGGGCAATCCAGCCTCGGGCGGCGGCCCTTCCGGAAGCGCTCGCCCAGACCCTTAAGCCCCGCTGCGGAATCCGCATCACGCGGCTTCGCTGGGAGGCCGAGCAGTGGCATCTCGAAAGCGAAGCGGGCCCGGACTTCGGGCCCTTCGACGCCCTGGTGCTGACCTTACCGCCGCCCCAGCTGGCCGAGCTCCTCGGCGCCAGTGCCCTGCCCGCGGAAGCCCTCGAGTCGCTTCGCACCGCAGCCGCCGCCAACCAGGGCGAAGGGGCCTGGGCCCTGATGGCCGTGGTTAAGGCCACCCCTAAGGCCCAGCAGACTGCCGCTGAAGGCGACTGGCCCGGCACCCTTCGCTTTGGCCCCGTGGACGCCGGAGGTAAGCAAGCGCTTACTGCAATCCTGCCCGCTACGAACACCGATGTGGATCTTGAAGCCCCGCAGGAAGCCTTCCTTAGCCACTGGCGTCCGAAGCTCGAGACCGCCCTCCGCCAAGCCCTAGACCCCGATGCCCTCACCGCCCACCGTTGGCGCTATGCACGCTTTGGTGCCCCTACCGCCGCCCCCACCTGGTACCCGGCCCTTCGCCTTGCCTTGGCCGGGGATGGCTACGCGCTGGACGACGAAGACGGGGATAGGTCGGGGATAGAAGCCGCGTTTCTTGGCGGGCGCGCCGCCGCGGGCCGGCTCCTGCGCGATCCGCGGTGGCTGGGCGAGCGAACCGGCACGGCAGCGCCCGCCCCAACTGGGCACGGAGCTGCGCAGGCGTCACTTTTTTGACCGCGCTGCCTCCAAAGCGCTGCGTAACCTGCGGACGCACGATCACTTGGCGAAAGAAGTGGGCCCGAAGCTGGGAGGCGGTGAAATACTGTAGCGACGGATGCCGCCGCCGGGCTCCGGGGCCCGAAGAGGACGCCTTGGAGCAGGCTATCCTTGCGGATCTCGGCAAGCGCGCTCGGGGGGCCAGCCTCTGCCCCTCCGAGGTGGTGAGGGCGCGCTTCGAAGATTGGCGAGCTCGCATGCCCGCGGTACGGGAGGCCGCCTTTCGCTTAGAAGCGCAGGGCAAGATCGCCGTGCTCCAGGGCGGAAAGGCCGTAGACCCGTCCCGGGCGCGGGGGCCGATTCGCCTCCGCCTAGCCGACTAAGCTAGAGGGGCAGCACGGCGTGGGCTTGGGCCACGGCCGCGCTGTAGGCGAAGGCCATCAAACCCACGGCCACGGCGCCCAGCTTGGCCATGGAATCCTTGAGCACGCGGAAGGCCAACACGCCACATAGGGCATACACCACCAAGGCCATAAGCTTCGCCGTCAACCAGCCAGCTTGCCCGGGCCATAGGCCCAAGCTCGCGCAAATGCCCAGGGCCGAAGCGAGCAGTCCTCCGTCCAGCACATGGCCCAGGAGACGGATGCGCGGATGCCCCGCCCAGGGGGATTCACTCACCTGCGCATGGGCGCGAAAACCAAAGGCCACGAGGGACAACACGACAAACAGCCCGTGGGCGCCAACAAGATAAGGATACATAGCGCATCTCCCAGTGCAGCCCCCGGATCATGCCAGCAAGACGAGAAGGGGGACAGGCTCGGCGCTGCTATACTCGAGGGCTTTCTAGGCGATGACACAAGGATTGGCCATGCACTCGAAGGGCACCGGGCCCAGCTCCCAAACCTACATTAGCCAACGGCTGCGACTGCACTACGTCGACTGGGGCAATGAAGGGGCGCCCCCCCTCCTCCTCATCCACGGCGGACGCGATCATTGCCGGAACTGGGACTGGGTGGCAGAGCGCCTGAAGGATCGCTTCCACATCATCGCGCCAGACCTTCGGGGCCATGGGGATTCCGCCTGGGCCCTAGGCAGTAGCTACGGGCTCCTGGAATTCGTGGCCGATATCGCCCAGCTGGTACGGCAGAAGCAGCTGGCCCCGGTGAACATCATCGCCCACTCCCTCGGGGGCAATATTGCGCTGCACTACGCGGGGCTCTATCCCGATGCCGTCGCGCGCCTGGTCGCCATTGAGGGCCTTGGCCCCAGCCCGGCCATGCTCGAGAAGCGTCGCGCTATCCCGCCCGAGCGCCGCATCGGCCAATGGGTCGATACGCTCCGCGACCTCTCCGCTCGGACCCCTCGGAAGTACGCGACGATAGAAGACGCGCTGAAGCGCATGCGCGACGAAAACCCCCATTTATCGGAGGCACAAGCCCGGCACCTTACCCTCCACGGCGTGCTTCAGAATGAAGACGGCACTTACAGCTGGAAATTCGACAATTACGTACGCGCCTTCAGTCCCGTGCATTTAAGCGCGGAGGAATCCCGCGCGCTTTATGGCCGCATCACCTGTCCAACGCTCCTCATGCGCGGTATGGAAAGCTGGGCTTCGGACCCGGAAGCCGACGGCCGCGCCAAGGCCTTCAGCAATGCCCGCGTGATCAACGTCCCTAATGCGGGACATTGGGTTCATCACGATCAGCTCGAAGTGTTCATGGGCCACGTGGACGCGTTTTTCGCAGCCCCTGACGGAGCCACCGCGTGAGCCGCCCGCGGCTTTGGGGGCTATTAAGCGTAGGCGCGCTACTCGCAAGCTGCGCTTTTCTTCCCACCACACCGGCGGGGGTCCAAGTGACCCCCGTGATCCCCCCGGGGATCCCAGAAGGGCGCCTCTATCGCCCTAGCGCGCCCGGGCCCTACCCCACCGTCCTCCTTATTCACGGGGGCGGCTGGCGTAGCGGAAGCCCTTGGCACATGGCACCAATCGGCAAGGCCCTCGCCGAAGCCGGCTTCCTGGCCTATGCGACGGCCTATCGCTTAAGCCCAGAACACCAACACCCAGCCCAGGAGGATGACGTGAAAGCGGCGCTCCGCTGGCTGGCCGCCCGGGATGACGTCGACGGGAGCCGCCTGGCCGTTTGGGGCTACTCGGCAGGCGCCCAGCTGGCCATGAAAACGGCCCTTGAAACGGAAAGCGGCCTTCCCGCGCTCAAAGCTGTGGTCGCCGGTGGCACCCCCGGGGACTTCACCCTGTTTGATCCGGAAAGCCCTATTTTGCGCCAATTCCTCGGGGCATCGCGGCCCGCTGCGGAAGCCCGGTGGGCCGAAGCCTCGCCCCTAAACTTCGTGCATGGCGCAGCCCCGCCCGCTTTTCTCTACCATGGCGAGGACGATGCGCTCGTGGTCCCGGCGCACGCGAAGCGGCTTCACGAGGCCCTTCAGAACGCCGGCGTCGAGAGCACATTGCGCTTCGTACCGGGTGGCCACATGGGCGTGTTCATTCTGAACCGGGACATCGAACGGGACGCGATCGCCTTCCTAAAGGACCAACTCGGCTCGTGAGCGCCGCCATGAACCTAGAGACGCTACACCGCGCCAAGGGCCGGGGCGTACTGTTCATTACCGGGGGCGGAAGCGGAGCACTCGGGCAACTGCTTACCGTGCCCGGCGCCTCGCGCACCGTCCTCGACGCCCAGATCCCCTACAGCCCGGGCGCCCTCGCGGAACTGCTGGGCCGCCCGCCCGAGCAAGCGGCGTCGGCAAGCACAGCGCGGAACCTCGCGATGGTGGCCTTTCAGCGCGCGCGTAAGCTCGACGGGGAAGCCGGTTTCGGCCTAGGCGCTACGGCGGCGCTGGCGACGGAGCGCGCTAAAGCCGGAGACCATCGGATTCACGTCGCGCTGCAGACCGCCGGCACCTCCTACCTTTGGAGCCTCACTTTCGAAAAGGGCGCACGCAGCCGGGCCGAAGAAGAAGCGGTCAGCGAAGCGCTCATTCTCCATGCGCTACGTATCGCGAAACGCCTGACCCAGGAGGCCCCAGCCCTGGCTCTGGGCGTTGCCGATGTTCTGGCCACTGATCACGTTGCCGGGGAGCCCGCCTGGCAAGGCCTGCTTCTGGGCAGCACGGCTGCCGTACCCCAGGGCCCGCCCTTAAGCCCAGAGGCGGCGTTGCTGCCTGGCGCATTTAATCCCGTGCATGAGGGCCACCGCACGATGGCGCGCCTCGCCGCCAAACGCCTTGGCCGCCCCGTGGCCTACGAACTCTCGGTCTTCAACGTCGACAAGCCCCCTCTGAACTATGCGGACCTGCGCGACCGGTTGAAGGCCTTTGGACCCGAAGAGTCCGTGATGCTCACCCACGCACCACGCTTTACCGACAAAGCGGAGCTGTTCCCTCGGCGGACCTTTGTGGTGGGCGCCGATACGATCTTGCGGGTTGGGGATGTCCGCTACTACGGCGATAGTCGAGGGGCCCGGGATGCGGCCCTAACGCGCCTAGGGGAGCGGGAGGTCGAGTTTTTGGTGTTTGGCCGCCTCCGGGAGAATCGGTTCGAAACGCTCGCGGACCTGAACCTGCCGCCCGCCCTCACGCAGCTTTGCGACGGCGTAAGCGAGGCGGAGTTTCGCAGCGATCTCTCCTCCACGGCCCTGCGCCGCGCCCTGCATAACCCCTAGCCCCCTCTTTTAAAACCCCATAAAAAAAGGGCTGCCCGAGGGCAGCCCTTTGCGTTCTAGCCGATGGGGCGCAGGGTGCGCGCCAGAGCGGTCTTAGAAGTCCGCGCGGAGACGCGCGTAGTAGTAGCCACCCTGCCAGGGCACGAAGGTCCCGGAGGAGAAGGTCCGGCCGCAGCACTGGTCGTTGTCGCCAGCGACGCGATCGAGCTCGTCGGGATACTCGTCGAAGATGTTCCGACCACCCAGCGAGAGCGCGAAGTTCTCGTTGATGCGGTAGGTACCCTCGAGATCCCAGAACACGACCGGCTTGAAGGTCTGGAAGCCAGTGAAGCTGCCACCGCTCTGGTCCGAGTTGGTTTCTTCGCCGTAGTAGCTGGCTCGAACCATCATGGACAGCGCGTTGTTGAAGTCGTGGTTCGCCGTGAACACACCGCGCCAGTTCGGCACAGCGTTTTCGAAGTCGTACACGCCTTCCACGTTCAAGAACTCAGAGACATCGCCCTGAATATTCTCGGTGTTGTAGTTCACGGACGCCGTGAGGTTCGTGCTCATGCCGTTGTCCCAGTCGACGGGCATGGTGGCCACGATATCCATACCGGTGGTCTCGGTATCGAAGGCGTTGGTGAAGTAGAACACCCCACCGATGGACTCAGCGCCCACAACCCCAGCCGCCGAGAGGGCTTCGAAGTTGTCGCGAGCGTTCGTGCCCACGTCCGCGGTGGCGCTCACGTCCCGAGTGGAGATCGCGTTGAAGCGGTCTTCAATCTCGATGCGGTAGAAATCCACCGTCAGGGAGATGTCCTCGAGATCAGCCGTGAAGCCGAAGGTGATGTTCGTGGAGGTCTCGGGCTTCAGCGGAGAAGCCCCCAGCGCCTGGGCAATGGGACCGCCCGCCGGGAACAGACCGGTAGCCACGGGGAAGCCGTTGGGCAGACGGGTGGACACGTTGGTCGTCCCCTGCTGGCCCGGCGTCGGCGCCCGGAAACCGGTACCGAGAGAACCGCGGATGGCGAACTTGTCGTTCAGGCGGTAGCGCGCGGCCACCTTACCCACGGTCTCGTTGCCGAAGTCGGAGTAGTCCTCGTAGCGCACCGCACCCTGCAGGAAGAGGGCCTCGGTGATGTCGGCGGAGAGGTCCACATAGACGGCCGTGGAATCGCGCTCGTAGTCGCCGGAGAGGAAGTTCGGGTCATAGCCCGGGAAGCCGTTGGAACCCACACCCACTACGGTGTAGACGGGATCATCGCCGTTAGCGCAGTCAAGGCTGGAGCCGTTCGCAATGACGGCGGCGCCTGCTGCCGTCGGGGCGTCCCCATTACAGAAGCCAAAGGGGTCGGACGCGGAGAACGGACCGGCTTGGTACGAGTTCACATCCGAGCTTGCGGAAATCTCGTAGGTCTCTTCCATGTAGGACAGACCGAAGGCCAGGGTCATGGGGCTGAAGAAGCCCATGTCGAAGTCCTTGGAGAAATCGGCTTGATACTGGGTCTCTTCGTTGGCCAGCGTACCCGGACGGAAGGACGTCGGAGAATCCGGGCCCATGGACGGGTTGATCGTGTTGAAGAGGGTGTAGTCGATTTCGTTGCGACCGTTCCGGAAGCTCACGTCGTAGCTGAGGCCACCGGCGGTTTCGCCACGCAGACCGGCTGCGAAGGAGTAGTCCTCGATCTCACCCACAAACCGAGGGGTGAAGCCACCGGGGAACTTTTCGAGAGGGCTGTAGACCGAGCCATCTTGACGGCGCAGGTCCTCGAGGGTGCCGTTGCCCGGGTAACGATAGAAGAAGCTGCCGTCGCCTTCCTTTTCGGTGTAGTTACCGTAGGAATAGAGCTCCATGCCGTTATCAAGATCGTAGCCGGCGTTGTAGAACAAGGACGTGCCGTCCTGGTTCGGGATACCCCAAGGCTGTACGACCGACCCTTCCACGGACGCGGAGGGGATGCCGCCAGGGAAGCCAGCGGTGAGGGCTGCTGCGCCTTCCGCGCCAGCGGCCGCTGCGCGACCGAGAACCCAGTCGGCATAGCCAGCGGTGGAATCGAAGCGCGGGCTGTTGACGTCGTTGCACCACCAGCTTTCGCAGTACTGCTCGGAGCGCTCCGTGAACTCCTGGTCAAACCAGTCGCCGGAAATGGAGACGAAACCGTTCTCACCGAGGGGCAGACCAATGTTGCCCTGAATGCGGTTCTGCGCACCGTCCCCTTCGTAGAACTCACCGGTGTCATAGACCAGGCTGATGCCTTCGCGGTTTTCCTTGAGGTTGAAGTTGATCACCCCGGCGATGGCGTCCGACCCGTACTGGGAGGACGCGCCGTCCCGCAGCACTTCGATGCTAGCGATTGCGGTGGAGGGGATGGTGGCGAGGTCAGGGCCCTGCGTACCGGAACCGCCGATCTGCACCAAGGAGGCGCGGTGACGACGCTTACCGTTTACCAGCACCAAGGTGTGGTGCGAGGGCAGGCCCCGAAGGGTTGCCGGACGGATGAAGGACGCACCGTCGCTGATGGGCTGACGCGCCACATTATAGGACGGCACCAGGGTCTGCATGAGGTCGTCCATGTCGGGGTTAGACGCCCCTTCGATGGCTTCAGCGTTGAACACGTCTACCGGAACGGGGGAATCCGTTGCGGTCCGCGGCTTACCACGAAGACCGGTGACCACCACCTCTTCAACGGCCTCTTCGGCCAACGCGACCGTCGGCACGGAGAAGGCAGCGCCCGCCGTTGCAATCGCAACGGCGAGGGGCAGCGCCTTAAATTTGCCTGCTTGCATACTTTTAACTCCCAGCTGGGCGGACCTAGCTCAGGCCGAAGCCTGTTGGGTCCTATGATCATTGCGGTCAGCCACCGCGCGTGTGGCCCGCATCGATACCACGCACAGCACCACGATGGTGTTGTGACCCTCATATGATGCAGAAATCAGGCCACTTATGGAAGAAAAGTGAAGAACGGGCCTGCTCCGGGAACTTTTTCCGCGCGGCGGCCTGAGCACACAAGCCGGAGCCCCACTTATTTCAATATGTTACGAAGTGTGGCGGCGCCCCCCCCTATCAGCGAGGGGTGCGGTCGACCGCCAAATGGTCCTGTCCTGAACGTGGCAATCGGCCGTTTTCCAAAATACTTAAGCGCTAATTTTGTGCAAAACTGAAATTTATGCACTTTTTTAGTGCCTTTAGCTAGGGAATCCGAGCCCCGGCCGGCGCCCATTGCGAAGCAATTTTGTGAGAAAGTGCGATAACTTATTGATTCATTTTCGATTAAGGATAAATTGCCTCATTTTGGTGCAGTCAGGCCGTGGCGCCCTTTTCGACGTCTTGCTTAAATTGCACATTCCGCCACCGCCCCGAGCGAAAGCGCCGCGTAAGCATCCAGCCCTTTAGGGCGTAATCGCCAATGAGCGCCGCGTAAATCCACTCAACCGACAGCCCCAGGGCCGCAAAAGCCACAGCCAGAACACACCGCATGCCCAGTAGCCCAGCCATGGTGGCCTTCAGCGGAAAGCGCGTGTCACCGGCGCCGCGAAGCGCGCCCCCGAGGGCGAATTCAATGGCCATTAAGGGTTGCACCGCCCCCAGGATATAGACGAAGGAAACGGTGTAGGCGATGACCTCAGGATCATCGATCATGAACGCGGCGATGGGCTCAGCGGCCGCAATAATGGCAACGCCCACGACGGTCATGGACCCCATGGCCAGGCGCAGCGCACGCCAGCCGCTGACCATGGCCTCCTCCTCTGCCTCGGCGCCGAGCGCTTGCCCGACCAACGTGGAACCGGCCACGGAGAAGCCGAAGCCGACAACGAAGCAAAGGGACAAAATATTGACCCCAATGCCGTAGGCAGCAAAGGCGGCGGTGCCATAGAAGTGGCCAATGATGCCTAGGAAGATAAAGAAGCCGAGGCGAAAGACCCCCTGCTCCAGCGCCGCGGGATAACCAATATGCACCAAGCGCCGAATGCGGGCCCCATCAAAGGCACCGCGCCATTCGGAAGGTCGAAAGCTGAGGCGTAGCGCTCCAAAGCCCCATAGGCCAAGGAAGGTGAGGCCCGCCAGGGCAAAGGCCAAACCATTGGCGATGGCGGCGCCTTTTACCCCCAGGGCCGGCATACCGAAATGGCCGAACACGAAGACGTAGAGGCCAGCCAAACTGACCAGGTTCGTACCCACGCCAATCCACATGGGCGTGCGTGCATCGCCCGCGGCCCGCAGCGCCGCACTCATAATGAAGTTGATGGCGAAGGTGACGTTGAAGGCGGAAAGCCAAAAAATGAAATCGCCGGCCTGGCGGGTGGCCTCGGGACCCAGGCCGAAGGAGGCGGCGATGGGCTCGGCAAAAGCCATTACCGGCACGGCCAGCACCAGCCCCAAGGCCATGCCCAAGGCCAAGCTCGTGAAGGTCACCCGCACGGCCTCGTCCGTGTCCTTCGCCCCCCAAGCGCGCGCCACCAGGGCCGTCGTCCCGGCGGAAACCGCCATCATGACCGCCTGAAGCGTAAAGAAGATCTGATTACCCACGGTAACCGCCGCCGCCGCCGAGGGGCCAAGCTCCGCCACAACCTTGATGGACACCACGCCGATAATGGAGAAGAGCAAATTCGTGGTGATAGACGGCCAGGCCAGCTCCCAAATTGAGGGCCGGCGACTGGTCGTTTCGGGCCCAGGCCCGTGCTGCTCCGACATGTTTTGCGTCCACGGCACGCCCCAAGCGCACCACCGCGCTGGCGACGAAGGCGCAGCGACCCCAACCGCCGCGCCTGCCTAGCTTACCTCATGGCGCAGCGGGAAAGCCTCTTTGACGGTGCTATGCTTTTGCCCCTGAGCTTTCTGCCCTTTTTTGGAGACGCACCATGACCACCCAAGGCACCTACCCAGACATCGCCATTACGCAAGCGGGCCCCGTGGCCACGGTGGAAATTCAGCGCCCTCCCCATAACTTCTTTGACTACGCCTTGATCGAGCAAATTGCGAATGCCTTCGAGGCCTTAGATGACACGCCCAGCTGCCGCGCCATCGTGCTGGCAGCCCAGGGCAAGAACTTCTGCGCCGGAGCCAACTTCGGTTCCGGCAAGGAAAACGACGGCAACGACGAGTTCAGCGCGGAAGGCTTCCGCACCACCACGGGCAAGCTCTACCGGGAGGCGGTGCGGCTTTTTCGTTGCAAGAAACCCGTGGTCGGAGCCATCCAGGGGAGCGCGATCGGTGGCGGCCTTGGGGTGGCCCTCGTGCCTGATTTTCGCATTGCCACGCCTGAAACCCGCTTCGCCGCCAACTTCGCGCGCTTGGGCATTCACCCGGGTTTTGGCTTAACGGTCACCCTGCCGCGCCTCGTCGGCATGCAGCGAGCCACCCACATGTTCTACACGGGCCTCCGGGTAACGGGGGAACAAGCCCTCGCCTGGGGCCTAGCAGACGCCCTCGCCAGCACCGAAACCCTGCGCGCTGACGCCGAAACGCTCGCCGAAGACATTGCCAAAAGCGCCCCCCTCGCCGTCGTCTCCGTGCGCGCCACACTCCGGGCGAGCCTCGCTGACGAAATCGCCCAGGCGACGGAGCGCGAGCTCCGGGAGCAGCAGTGGCTGCGGGAAACGGAAGACGCCCAGGAGGGCATTCGCGCCGTGGCCGAACGGCGCGATGGGGTGTTTAAAGGGGCCTAAAAAACGGCGTGAGGTTCGGGGCCAGATCATGCTAAACTGCGCCCCGCAAATCCCAAGCTCTGCTTCAAAAGCCTTATTTTTCAAGGGTTTAAGAATGATTCGGACGCGCTTTCGGGCGCTCCGGAGCGGGGTTTTGTAGTAAGGCACGTTTAAATCGCGAGGGTGCGGCTAGAGGCCGGCTCTCACCCTAACCTTTGTATCCGACCGAGAAGAGCCATGGCTGACCTGTCGCTGTACCGCAATATCGGGATCTTCGCCCACGTAGATGCGGGGAAGACCACCACCACGGAACGTATCCTCAAGCTTACGGGACGTATTCACAAGCTTGGCGAGGTGCACGACGGCGCCGCGACCACGGACTTCATGGAGCAAGAGCAGGAGCGGGGCATCACCATCCAATCCGCCGCCACCAGCTGCTTCTGGAAGGATCACCGCTTCAACATCATCGACACCCCTGGGCACGTGGACTTCACCATCGAGGTATACCGGTCCCTTAAGGTGCTCGACGGCGGCGTGGGCGTGTTCTGCGGCTCCGGCGGCGTGGAGCCCCAATCGGAAACGAACTGGCGCTATGCGAACGAATCTCGCGTCGCCCGAATCATCTACGTCAACAAGCTTGACCGCATCGGCGCCGATTTCTACCGCGTCGTGAAGCAGGTAGAAGACGTGCTCGGCGCTCGCCCCCTGGTTATGACCCTGCCCATCGGCATCGAAGACGACTTCAAAGGCATCGTCGACGTCCTCACGCAAAAGGCGTGGATTTGGGACGACAGCGGCCTGCCGGAGAACTTTGAAATCACCGACATTCCTGAAGACATGGTCGAGCAAGCCGCGGAGTATCGGGAAGCCCTCATCGAGTCGGCCCTCGAGCAGGACGACGATCTCATGGAAGCCTATCTCGAGTCCGGGGAAGAGCCCTCCCTTGAGGACATCAAGCGCTGCATCCGCCTAGGCACCATCAAGCTGGATTGGTTCCCCACCTACTGCGGCTCCTCCTTCAAGAATAAGGGCGTGCAGAACGTCCTCGACGCCGTGGTGGACTACCTCCCGAACCCGACGGAAGTGCCGGCCCAACCGGAAATGGACCTCGAAGGGAACGAAACGGGCTCCGTAGCCATTGTAGACGCCGAGAAACCCCTCCGCGCCCTGGCGTTCAAAATCATGGACGACCGCTACGGCGCGCTCTGCTTCACCCGGATCTACTCGGGCAAGCTGAAGAAGGGCGACTCCGTGCTCAACACGGCCACGGGAAAAACCGAGCGCATCGGCCGGATCGTGGAGATGCATGCCGATTCCCGGGAAGAACGGGATACAGCGCAGGCCGGCGATATCGTCGCGTTGCTGGGCATGAAGACCACGCAAACGGGCCACACCCTGTGCGATCCTAACAAGCCCGCAACCCTTGAACCCATGGTGTTCCCAGACCCCGTGATCTCCATCGCCATCGCGCCGAAGGACAAGGCCGCCGTGGACAAGATGGGCATGGCCCTGTCCAAGATGATCGCCGAGGACCCCTCCTTCCGAGTGGAAACGGACGAAGAGTCCGGCGAAACCATCATCAAGGGCATGGGCGAACTGCACCTCGATATCAAGGTGGATATCCTCAAGCGGACCCACGGCGTGGAAGTATCCGTCGGCAAGCCGCAGGTGGCCTATCGGGAAACCATCACCAGTGCGGTGCAAGACTCCTACACCCACAAGAAGCAAACCGGGGGTTCGGGTCAGTTCGCTAAGATCGACTACGCCGTTGAGCCCGGGGAAGTGGGTTCGGGGTACGTCTTCGAGTCGAAGGTCACGGGCGGGAATGTCCCCCGGGAATTCTGGCCCGCCGTGGAAAAGGGCTTCCGCCTGTCCATGGACGAGGGCACGCTCGCCGGCTTCCCCCTCCTCGACGTCAAGGTGACGCTCCTTGACGGTGGCTTCCACCCCGTGGACTCCTCCGCCATCGCCTACGAAATCGCCGCCAAGGCCGCCTATCGCCAATCCGTGCCGAAGGCCAAGCCCCAGCTTCTCGAGCCGGTGATGAAGGTGGACGTGTTCACCCCGGAAGACCACGTCGGTGACGTGATCGGCGACTTGAACCGTCGTCGCGGCATGATTAAGTCCCAGGAGCCGGGCCCCACGGGCGTGCGCGTGAAGGCAGACTGCCCCCTCTCCGAGATGTTCGGCTACATCGGCGATCTGCGCACCATGACCTCCGGTCGGGGCCAGTTCTCCATGGAGTTCTCCCACTACGCGCCCTGCCCGGCGAACGTGGCTGAGGAAGTGATTCGGGAAACGAAGGAGCGCAAGGCGGCCAAGTAAGCCGCTAGGCGTTTCCCCAAACGCAAACGGCGCCCTTCGGGGCGCCGTTTTTTTGTCTGTCAGAAACCTTAAGCGGCCAGGGTTTTCATCGCGGCGACGAAGGCGTCAAGTTCCTCCAGGGTGGTATACACGTTCGGGGTAACGCGCAGGCCCTGCACCCCGGGCCGATTGATGCCAACGGTGAAGACGCGGTGATCGCGCATTAGGGCATCGGCCAGCTCCCGCGGCGCCCAGCCTGCAATCCCCACATTGCCAATGCCCCCATGGCGCGCCGGATCCGCCGGCGTGTTGACGGAAATATTCCGCACCCCCCGAAGCTGCTCCGTCCAATAGCGCTGAAGGTAGTGAAGCCGCGCCGCCTTGCGCGGGAGGCCCAGGGCCGCCTGATACTCCAGGGCGTTTACAATACCCAGATCGACATGGACCGGGTCGGTGCCCGTGTGATTCAGCCGACGGATGTCATCGTCGGGGTAGTTCCCCGCAGCGAGGAGCGGCCAAAGCTGGGCAATTTTTTCCCGTTTCACGTAGAGCAGGCCGGCGCCCAGGGGCGCGCTCAACCACTTATGCAGGCTTGCCCCGTAGTAATCACAGTCGAGGTCGTCCATGCGGAAGGGAATGTGGGAGTAGGCATGGGCGCCATCCACAAGCACTTCCACACCGCGGGCGTGCGCCATGTCACAGATTTTGCGCACGGGCAGCACCTGCCCGGTGATATTGATCATGTGGCTGATCATCAGCAGGCGGGTTTTATCGGTCATGGCCGAGGCGTAGAGATCCACCAGGGCCTGGTCGCTGACGGGATGATTTGGCACGGACACGCGCCGGTTCACCACCCCGTAGCGTCGCCCGACGAGGTCGAAATGGTTGAGCATGGCGCCGTAGTCCTGCTCCGCCATGACCGCCTCGTCCCCGGCCTGCCACGCCAAACCTCCAATAACCAGGTCGAGAGATTCGGTGGTGTTCCGGGTGATGGCCACTTCCTCCGGCCCCACCCCCACCACCGCCCCAACCTGCGCCGCTACCCGCCGCTTATTGCCCTGCCGCGCCGTACGCATGTAGTAGGCGCCTTCATAGTTGATGCGCCGCAGGTGCTCGATCTGATGCTCCAGCGTTTGCTGGGGCATGAAGCAGTAGTAGCCATTTTCTAAATTGATGTAGTCGGGCTTTAGCGTGTAGTCCCCGCGCACGGTGCGCCAGAACCCCTCGTCCTGCGCGACGTCGCCGGGGCTTCGCCCCTCCACTGCCGCCACGGCGTCTCGAAGCGCTGTAAACGCCAACGGCGCGGCCAAGCCCGCCATGCCCGTCTTGCGAAGAAAGGTGCGTCGATCCATAAGCCTAGCTCCCTGCAGGAATCGTGAGCACGGGCGCCGCCGCGTCTCCTCGTTGCCCCGCCTGAAGGGCGAAAAGCTGAGTCAGCAAGGAAAAGGTGGCCTTCGAATTCCCGTCCCGGTCATCAATATAGAACCAATAGCCGCGATAGGGCACGGCCACGGCGGCGTCCTTCGGCCGTTTGTCGGCCACTTGAACCTGCATGAGCCCATCTAAAACCCGATTCCAGGAGAAGGGCTGCCCTGCGTCGTCAAGGGTCCGCACCACGCGCCCCTCCCGTAGATGGGCCGATGGCACTTCCACCGCGTTCGCAAGAAAGTAGAGCACGCCATTGAGGGAACGGGTTTGGAGGACAATCTCCGAGCCATCCCCGGCCTGGGCCCCGGCCCGGAGCGGGAAGGCCGACCGCGGCCCCTGCAAGCCCAAGCCTTCGCGCATCGTTTCATAGGCCGGCGACCGCCTACCCTGTGCCGTGACGGCCAAGGTGAGGGCCCCGTCCCCGGTCCCGTGCCGCCCCAGCAGCAACCCATCGGCCAGCTGGAGCGCGCGAAGCGCCCGCGCGAACTCAGCAAACTCGGCGTAATCCGGCGCTCGCTCCGGCGTGGGCCCGGAGGCCGTCACCGCGTTCCGAAGGCCATTTGCGCGCTGAACGGTAAGACGAAAGAGCCGTTCGGCGCTCCAGCCAGAATGATTGAGCAACACCAGGGCCTCGAGGCTTAGGGGCGTCAGTAAGCGCCGGGCGAAATCCTCGCCCTGGAGGGGCGCGTAGGAAATGGTCGGGGTTTCGCTTATCCCCCCGTCCACGGACAGGGAGAAGTCGTCATCAATCCGAAAGCCCTTCGCCGAGAGCCCGACGCCCGCGCTGGGGGCGAAGCGGAACTGGGTCGTCACCGCGCTGACTTCAAGGAAAAAGGGGCGATCGCGATAGCGAAGACGGACGAGGTTCGCGAGGAGCTGCTCATCCGCCGTATCCCGGAGCACTTCGTTGTAGTTGGATCGGGCCGCTTCCAAGGCCTTAGGGCCCGCGCTGAGGCAGCCCGCCAGCGCAAATACCAACCCCAAGACCACCGCGATGCGTACCCTCACGCCAACCCCCCCTAAACCCGTAGAAAAGCCGATGGTACCGTGGCCAGGGGCGCCGTACACTTTCGCCCATGACTTTAGAACCGAGCCTAGCGCTACCGCCCCTTACCCAGCACTACGCGCGCCTGCTGCCGGCGGACCCGGAACGGGGGCCGAGGCTGCGCGCGCCCGAGGGGGCGCTGCACTCCTTCGTCGACCCGGCGCCCGTGGCCAACCCCGCGTTCCTGGCCCTAAACCGCCCCCTTGGAGAAGCGCTCGGCTTAAGCCCGGCGCAGCTCGACGGCGACGAACTGCTTGCTTGCCTTGCCGGCAACGGCGCTTGGCCCGGCGCCACCCCCTTTGCCATGGCCTACGGCGGCCACCAATTTGGCACCTGGGCCGGACAGCTGGGCGATGGCCGGGCGATCAACCTTGGCGATCTCCAAGATCACGAAGGGCGGTGGCAAAGCCTGCAACTCAAGGGCGCGGGCCCGACACCCTACTCCCGGGGGGCCGATGGGCGCGCCGTGCTGCGCTCCTCCCTGCGGGAGTACGTCTGCAGCGAAGCCATGGCCGCCCTGGGGGTGCCCACGACCCGAGGCCTCTCCCTCGTCCAAACGGGCGATCCGGTGCTGCGGGACCGGTTCTACAATGGCGATGTGCGCCCCGAGCCAGGCGCCATTGTGTGCCGAGTTGCCGAAAGTTTTATCCGCTTCGGCCACTTTGAACTTCTTGCCGCGCGGCAGGACCGGGCCACGCTAGAAACCCTTCTGTCCTACGTGGAAGACCGTCACTTCCCAGGCCTTACGGGGCAGGGAAAGGATCGGCACCTGGCATTCTACGAGGCCGTTTGTCAGCGCACAGCGGACCTTGCGGCCCAGTGGAGCACGCTGGGCTTTGTCCACGGCGTGCTGAACACGGACAACCTCTCCATTCTTGGCCTCACCATCGATTACGGGCCCTACGGCTGGCTCGATCGCTACACCCCGGAATGGACCCCCAATACGAGCGACCACGGCGGCCGCTATCGCTACGCTCAGCAGGCGGCCATTGCCCAGTGGAATCTAGCCCAGCTTGGCAATGCGCTCTATTTGTTGCTCGAAGATGCGGCCCCCTTGCAAAGCATCTTGAACGGCTTTGAGGCGCGCTTTCGCGACCAATGGCGAGGCCTGTTTGCCCACAAGCTGGGCCTAAGCCGCTTCGAACCCCGGGATGAGGGGCTGGTCACGGACCTGCTCCGCTTGATGGAGGAAGCGGGCACGGATTTCACCCTGTGCTTTCGCCACCTCGCGGAGGTGCCGGCTCGAGAAGCGTTCCTGGAAGGCGAAGCGGCAAGGGAAGCGCTGACGGCGCCCTTAAGCCGCGCCTTCTACGCCAACGCACCCCTCGAAGGGGCGCGCCAGGAAAGCTGGCAGGCTTGGCTGCTCCGCTACGGCGCGCGGCTGCATGCCGATCCGGCGGACCCGAGCACGCGGCGGGCGCGCATGAACGCCCAGAACCCCGCCCTCATTCCCCGTAACTACCTCACTCAGCAAGTACTGGACGCCCTGGAGCAAGGCGATCGGGCCCCGCTCGATCAGCTCCTGACGGCGCTTTCCCGGCCCTATGCGCCGGCCCCGGAAGATGCCCCGCTGCTTGGCCCACGCCCGGCCTGGGCCGAAACCCACCCGGGGTGCACCGCCCTCTCCTGCAGCTCGTGAATCGCGCCCGGCCCGGCCCCGCAGACCTCTGGTTCCTGCCCCTTGGCGGGACCGGTGAGATCGGCATGAACCTCAACCTCTATGGCCATGACGATCACTGGCTCATGATCGATTGCGGGGTGACCTTCGCCGAACACGGCTCGAAGGACCCCCATGTGCAAATGGCCGACCCGGCCTTCATCGAAGGCGAACGCGGCGCCCTCTGCGGTCTGGTGCTCACTCACGCGCACGAGGACCACCTCGGCGCCGTCGCCCATCTCTGGCCTCGCCTACGATGCCCCGTTTACTGCACGCCCTTTGCTGCCGCGGTGCTCGCCAACAAGCTTCGGGAAGCGGGGCTGGCCGGGAAAGTACCGCTGACCGTGCTACCCCCGGACGGCCCCTTTACGGTCGGACCCTTCCGCCTGCGCTACCTCACCATGACCCATTCCCTGCCCGAAGCGCAGGCGGTACTTTTGGAGACGGCCGCGGGAACGGTCTTTCACACCGGCGACTGGAAGCTCGACGGCGCTCCCGGGCTCGGCACCCCGCCCCCGGAGCGGGCCCTAAAAGCGCTAGGGGATGCTGGGGTGGATGCCCTCGTGGGCGACTCCACGAACGCCCTCACCCCGGGCTACTCCCTCTCCGAGGGGGCGCTGGAAGCGGACCTCAGCCATTTGATCAAGGACGCCCCAGGCCGGGTCATCATCACTGCCTTTGGCAGCAACATCGCCCGGCTCCACCTCTTTTCCCGGCTCGCCGCGCGCTACGACCGCTTTCCGACCCTTCTGGGTCGATCGTTGCGCACCATGGCCCAGGCCGCGGCCGCCAGCGGCCACTGGAACCCGGAGCGACGCTACATCGACAGCCGCGATGCCGCCTACCTCCCGGGGGAGGCGTGCCTGGCCGTCGCCACGGGAAGCCAGGGTGACCCTGGGGCCGCTCTGGACCGCCTATCCCGAAACCGGCACCCCGATCTACTCCTGGAGCGCGGCGATCGCGTGCTCTTCAGCGCTCGCGCCATTCCTGGCAATGAGCTGCTGATTGAAGGCGTGGTGGGGCGCCTCAAGCGGTTAGGGGTCGAAGTCATCGGCGACGACCAACACCAAATTCATGCCTCGGGGCATCCGGCCCAGGAAGAGCTGAAAACCCTCTATGGTTGGCTCAAACCGGAGCTGATCGTGCCCACCCACGGCACCCGGGCCCATTTAAAGGGTCACGCGGAGCTGGCCCAGCGAAGCTGCGGCATACGGGCTCTCACCGGGGAAAACGGGGATCTCTTCATGCTCCGTCCCCAGGCCGGCGTGCGCCGCGACTGGGTTAAAGCTGGCCGTTTGGGCGTTGGCCCGAAGGGACTCGAACCCATTGCCGAGGCGTAGAACGAGGCCTAGGGCGCACTGTGCAGGAAGGCAAGGATGGCCTCCGTGAAGGCATCGTTACGATCGCCCGCCACCATGTGCCCCGCCCCCGCCACGTCCACATAAGCAGCATGGGGCGCAGCGGAGCGAAAGGCCGCGACCCCCGCTTCGGAAACCAGCTCGCTCATGCGCCCGCGGACCAGAAGCACAGGGCAGCGAATGGCCGCCAAGGCCGTCTCCAGGCGCTCCGCGGCGTTTTCCCGATCGCGATGGCGCCCTTCGCGCATAAAGGCCGGGTCCCAGTGCCAGCGCCAGCGCCCGTCCTCGCCAAGGCGAAGGTTTTTTCTTAGCCCCTCCAGGTTGCGTCGCCCCTTTCGGGCGGGCAGATAGGCTTCAATGGCTTCGGCTGCCTCCTCAAGGCGCGCAAAGCCCTCCTCCATGTTGGCGCGCATGAATCCGACGATGCCCGCAACCCCTTCTGCCTCAAGGCGGGGCGTGACATCGACGAAAATCACTCGGCTAAAGGTGCCCGGCGCCTGGGCACCCTCCGCCACCATGGTGGCCATGCCACCGAGGGAAGCGCCCACGGCGACGCACGGCTGTGGCAGGGTTTGGGCAACGGCGATGAGATCGTCAGCAAAGGCTTCGTTCGCGTAATTTCCCGCAGGACACCAATCACTGTCTCCATGGCCTCGAAGATCGAGGGCCACGGCCAACCAGCCCGCGTCAGCCAAAGCCCGGGCCGTGCCGCCCCAGGCATAGCGCGTTTGCCCGCCTCCATGGGCCAGCAGGACACTGCCCCGGGGGGCGTCAGGCCCTTCCACCCAGGCTCGAAGCACCGGCCCCCGAGGGCGCTGCCAACTGCGCTGCTCTGAAATCATGGGGACAACCCTTCCCTAAGGCCCCGGCTCTGGCGCCAAAATCATGGCCTCAAGGAGCCCGGGCAGGTCCGCCAGGTAGGCCTTCGCTGCTTGGCCGCGAAAATGCCCGTAGCGGCGAAGCCACTGGACCATGGCCATCAGAATAAAGCGGCGGCTTAAATTGAAGCGTTGGCGGAGCAACTTAAAGGAAAGATCGGCATGGCGTGCGACTAAGCGGCGGCGGGCTTCAAGCTCCGGTGGCCGATCGAAGCGTTCTAGCAAGGCTTCAAACTCGCCCTCCGCGGAACACACTAGATCCGCTATACCCTGAAGGTAAGCTCGAAAGCCCGCATCGCTCCCGGCCAGACTGGCGATGCACTCCACTTGAATGCGAACCAAATCCTGAATGGTGAACTCGGCTTCCCGGTCCAGCAATTTCGCCAAGGCATCACCGCGCTGCCCCGCCAGCTGGTCCATGCGACGCTCGTGCAGCGCCTCCAGAAGCCCCTGCCGCCCCCCGAAGTGGTAATGAAGGGCGGACTCATTCCGTTGCCCCGCCGCCCGCAGAATGGCCCGGGTGGTAACGGCCCCGAACCCCTCCCTAGCAAAGAGCTGCTCCGCCGCGTCAAGCAGCCGGCTCCGCGTTTGCAGGGCCGGCCCCCGACCTTGTGTTCCCTCTGCCATTCGCGCAGGGCCTCGTCGGGCTACCGGTAAAGGTTCGAGGCGCGAAGAAGCGCTTGTTCGGCGCTGTACACCATCTCGTTTAAGATCTCCGCAGCCGGACGAATGGCCTTAACCATGCCAATGCCCTGACCGGCGAAGCCGGGGTTGATATCGCCCCGCTGAGCGCGGTTGGCGGCGGCCAAAACGGGGGAGGCGATCATGCCCTGGAAGGGCATGGTGAGTGGCTCCTTGCCTTCCCGTACCCAGTAGTCGGTCCATAGGCTGCGGATAATGCGCGCAGGCTTGCCCGTCACGGCGCGGGAGATGGTGGTGCCATCTTCCTCCGCATCGACAATGGCTTGCTTCTGGAAGTCGAGAATGCCGGCCTCATGGGACGCGAGGAAGGCCGAGCCCACCCAAACCCCTTCAGCGCCAAGCATAAAGGCCGCCGCCACGCCGCGCCCATCGCCAATGCCCCCAGCGCCTAGAATCGGCAGATCGCCCACCGCATCCACCACCTGGGGAATCAAGGCCATAGTGCCAATGGGCGAATTGTGCCCGCCGCCGTCATGGCCCTGGGCCACAATGAAGTCGACGCCGGAGCTTTTCACCTGCACCGCATGCTTCACCTTACCCACCACGGCCCCCACCTTGGTGCCATTGGCCTTCAGCCGATCCATCCAGGGCCCGGGATTACCCAGCCCGGACACGTAGAGCGGCACCCGCTCCTCGATGACCACTTCCATCTGGGCCTCGAAAAATTCCGCAGACAGGGGGATGGGCTCATCGGGATCGCGGGTAATCCGCAAGCTCTCCGGATCCGGCGCCTCAAGGCCAAACTCATCCATGAACTGCTGGGCAAAGCCCTGCAGAGGGGCCAGAAGATCGGCCGCCGAGGGTGTTTCCCCGGCCTGCTGCTGATCCCGCGCCCGGCGCACGGACGCCGGCAGGAGCGTGTCGACGCCGAAGGGCTTATCGGTCAGTTCCCGCGTGCGGCGAATCCACTCGCGCAGTTGCTTCGGCCCGCAGCCCGCCGCGCCCAGCACGCCCAGCCCGCCCGCATTGGAGACCGCCGCCGCCAGCTCCGGCGTGCTCGCGCCCCCCATACCGGCCAGCAAAACGGGCACCTCAATGCCCAGCATGTCGCAGATACGCGTTTTCATCGCCATGGTTTCTCTCCCTTGTGGACTTCGCGCCGCGCTGGCGCACCCCCTAGCTGCCCTCATCTTCCCCCCAAGGGCTTGCCTCGGGCAACTCATGGCGACTTTCTCCGAAGGGGGGAAGCCCTTAGACTTAGACCATCACGCATTCGGGGAGAGTTGTCATGAGCACCGCTGAAGTCGTTAGCCCACCTACCGACCTAAACGCCTTTCGCACGGAGACCCGCGCGTGGCTCGAGGCAAATTGCCCCGAGCGCATGCGCACCCCCATGCCAGAGGACGAAACGGTGTGGGGGGGGCGGAAGGCCACCTTTAAGCACCCCGATGCCAAGCTCTGGCTCGACCGCATGGCCAGCCGGGGCTGGACCGCGCCGACCTGGCCCGCTGCCTACGGCGGGGGCGGCCTATCGGCTGATGAGAACAAGGTCCTCCAGCAGGAGCTCGCCCGCATCCAAGCTCGGCAGCCGCTGAACAGCTTTGGCCTCTGGATGCTGGGGCCGGCGCTGCTCGAGTTCGCCTCTGAGGAGCAAAAGCAAACCTATCTGCCGCCGATCATTCGCGGCGAGATCCGCTGGTGCCAGGGCTACTCCGAGCCCGGAGCGGGGTCGGACTTGGCGGGCCTGCAAACCCGCGCGGAGGACTGCGGCGATCACTGGCTCGTGAACGGCGCCAAAATTTGGACCAGCTACGCCAACCACGCCGACTGGATCTTTTGCCTGGTCCGCACCGAGCCCGATGCGCCCAAGCACGAAGGGATTAGCTTCCTTCTGTTCGACATGGCCAGCGAAGGGGTCAGCACCTCCCCCATTAAGCTGATCTCCGGCGCCTCACCTTTCTGCCAAACTTTTTTCGACAACGTGAAGGTGCCGAAAGGCCAGCTCGTGGGCCAGCGCGGCAAGGGCTGGACCATCGCCAAGCGCCTGCTCCAGCACGAACGACAGATGATCAGCGGTATCGGTGGGAACACGGCGCTTGGCGGCTCCGCCCGCGCTCTGGAAAACCTCGCCAAGCATTATCTTGGGGAGCAGAACGGTCAAATCGGCGATGCCCTCGTGCGGGACAAGGTGGCCAAGCACCGCATGAACGATCATGCCTTCCGCCTGACCACAGCCCGGGCCTTCGAAGAAGCCAAGGCGGGCAAGAGCGATGGCAACCTCTCGGCCATGTTCAAGTACTACGGCAGCGAGCAGAACAAGCGAAAGTTCGAGCTCATGCTCGAAATCATGGGCCAGCAGGGCCTCGGCTGGGAAGGGGAGGGCTTCGAAGCGCGGGAGTTGGATATCACACGCCAGTGGCTCCGCTCCAAAGCCAACTCCATTGAGGGCGGCACCAGTGAAGTGCAGCTCAATATCGTCGCCAAGCGGGTTCTCGGCCTGCCCGACTGATCGACCCTAGTAGCCGCGCTCGGGGTCCACGAGCCCCGAGGGCGGCTGGCCCGCTCGCACTCGCTCAAAATTCTCTCGAAATACGGGCAACACCGCTCGCCACTCCGTCGGCGCCGAAATATGCGGGGTCACGAAGCAGCGGGGTGCGGTCCAGAAGGGATGGTCCGCGGGCAAAGGCTCTTCCTCGAAAACGTCCAGCACCGCGGCGCCGAGCGTCCCGTCCGCAAGCGCCCCCAGCACCGCATCCCTCTGCAGCACGGAGCCGCGCCCGACATTCATCAGCAGGGCCCCCGGGGCCAGGGTCGCCAGCGCCGCTTCATCCAGTAGGCCCGCCGTGTCCGGCGTGGCCGGCAGCACAGAAATGACTACCGAAGCCCCCGCGAGCGCCTCAAGGCGGCGCGCTATGGGCCAGGTCTCTTGAAAGCCCGGGGCCGGCGTCCCGCCGCGGTTAAGGCCCACGGCCATATAACCTCGCGCCTGGAGGGCGCCCCCGAGGGCGGCGCCAATGGCGCCGGTCCCAAGCACCACGGCCCTGGTCCCCCGAAAGGGCGCCGCACTTTGTCGACGTACGGCGCCGTGGGCCCAGCGCCCGCGCCGCTGGGCGGAAAGGGCCACGAGCAGGCCCTGCTCGTGGCCCTCAAGCCAAAAAGTCATATAGCGCACCATCAGCGCCCCGAAGGGTCCCTTCAGGGCAGAAACCGCGACTTCCGGGCGGGCGCGCAGGGCGGAAAGCAAGGGGTTCACCCCAGCCCAGGTGCTTTGAGCCCAGCGTAGGGACGGGAGGAAAGGAAGGTAGGTGGCCAGACGATCCGGCGCAGCTAGGGCGTAGGCGACCGCCCTCAAATCGGCTTCCGGAGGCACCACAGCATCCGCATACACGCGAATCTCGCAGGGCAAATCTGCCAGGGCGTCCGCATAGCGGTCTGCTTCGGCATCAATAATTGCCAGCACGGGGCCTTTGGTCATCCCTAACTCCTTCCAATGGTTGCGGCGGCCGCGCCGCCGTGAAGATAATGGGCGCGCGATCGTTCGGGCCGCGCTCGGCCCAAAACCTGGGGATGCATAGCATGATCACGCTCACCGTGAATGGCAAAACGCACACCATCGACGTGGAACCGGATACGCCCCTGCTTTGGGTCCTGCGCGATCATCTGGATCTCACGGGAACGAAATTCGGCTGTGGCATTGCCCAATGTGGCGCCTGTACGGTCCATCTGGGAGGCCGCCCCCTGCGCAGCTGCGTCACACCCGTGAGCGCAGCGGCGGGCCAAGCCATCACCACCATCGAAGGGCTGGCGGGCGATACGCTCCACGCCGTCCAGCAAGCCTGGATCGAACATGACGTGCCCCAGTGCGGCTACTGCCAGTCGGGGCAGCTCATGGTGGCGGCCCATCTTGTGGACAACAACGCGAACCCCTCGGACGCGGACATCGACAAGGCCATGATTAACATCTGCCGCTGCGGCACCTACCCCCGCATGCGCAGTGCCCTTCATCGAGCCGCGGCCCTCGCCCGCGACGCCATGGCCGACGCTTAAGGAGCCCCGCGATGAAAACCCATGAAGCGTTGCCCCTGTCCCGTCGCGCCTTTGTTAAAAGCACCGTAGCCGCCAGCGGGGGCCTGATGCTCACCCTGGCGCTACCCCGCGCCGATGCCGCCCTCAACCCATGGACCGGCGACGCCGCAGGCACGGAGATCAGTGCCTGGCTCACCATCGATCCCAACAGCCAGGTGACCATTCGCGTCGCCCAGTCGGAAATGGGCGAAGGGGTGTTCACGGCCATGCCCATGCTGGTGGCGGAAGAGCTCGACTGCGACTGGAGCCAGGTGAAAGCGGAGTACGCCAGCGCGAACCGCAGCGTCCGAGAAAATGGCGTTTATCGCCGCATGGGGACGGGGGGAAGCGGCGCCGTTCGCCGCTCGCGAGAGTATTTGCAACAAGCCGGAGCCAGCGCCCGGGAACGGCTCAAGGCTGCGGCCGCGGCACGCTGGGACGTCGACGTAAACACCCTTCGCACGGACAAAGGCCGGGTCTTCCACGATGCCAGCGGGCGCAGCGCAGCCTATGGGGTGCTTGCAGCGGAAGCCGCCGCCATCACCCTGGCGGAAGAGCCGGCAATTCGCAAAGCCGGGGAGTTCAAACTGCTTGGCACCCCCCTGAACCGGCTCGACGTACCCAGCAAGGTCGACGGCAGCGCCACCTTTGGCATCGACGTTAAAGTCCCGGGGATGGTGTATGCGGCCTACGACGCCTGCCCCGTTTGGGGCGGTGCGCTGGCGTCCCTCGACCCTGCCCCGGCCCTTGCCGTCAAAGGGGTCAAGCAGGTCATTGAAGTAGAGGACGGCTTTGCCGTGATCGCCGATAGCTACTGGCAAGCCCGAAAGGGGCTCGACGCCCTCGCCCCAAACTGGGATCTGGGCGAGCACGCCAACGCCAGCAGCGACGCCATGCGGGCTGAGTTTAAGACCGATCTCGACCGGCGCGGGGTCGTCGCCCATGAAGAAGGGGACGCCTACGCCAACCTCGAAAGCGCCGAGACCGTCATTGAAGCCGACTACGACGCGCCCTACCTCGCCCACCTGGCCATGGAGCCCGTGAACTGCACCGTCGCCATCGCTGAGGATCGGGTCGACGTCTGGACCGGCACGCAAAACCCCGAGTCTATCCTCGGGGCCGCCGCGGAAATCCTCGGCCGGGCCCCGGAAACCATTCACGTCCATAACTGTTTTCTAGGTGGCGGCTTCGGCCGGCGCAGCATGCCGGACTTCGCCCGCCGCGCGTTGGCGATTGCCAAGGCCCTGGGGCCTACCCCTGTTAAGGTGCTCTGGAGCCGGGAAGCGGATACGCGAACCGGGCACTTCCGCCCCCTCGCGGCGCTGCGGTTCAAAGCGGGCTTCGACGCCAGCGGCAAACCCGTGGCCTTACTGAACCGATCGGCGACCCACTCCATTTTGGCGGGTTTTCGCCCGGAAGTGGTGCAGAACGGCCTCGACGGCTCGAGCACGGAAGGCTTGGAAAACCAGCCCTACGACATCGCCCACGTCAGCATTGAGCATCACCTAAAGCGCACGCCGGTCCCCGTTTGGTTTTGGCGTTCCGTCGGCAGCTCGCAAAATGGCTTCGCCCTCGAGGCCTTCATCGACGAGATGGCAGAAGCAGCGGGCCAGGACCCCCTCGCCTTCCGCCAGGGGCTCCTCCATAAGCACCCGGCCATGCTGAACACCCTGAATATGGCCGCGGAGAAGGCAAGCTGGGGCCGGCCCATGGCCCCGGGAACGGCCCAGGGCATCGCCATTCACGAGAGCTTTGGCTCCATCTGCGCCCAGGTGGCCGAGGTGGCGGTGACGCGCAGCGGCGAGGTGCGCGTTGAGCGCGTGGTCACGGCCATCGACTGCGGCAACACGGTCAATCCTCGCACCATCGCAGAACAGGTCGAAAGCAGCGTGATCTACGGTCTCTCCGCCGCCCTCTGGGGCCGGAGCGATATCGAAAACGGCCAGGTCGTCCAGCAAAACTTCGACCGAAACCGTGTGGTGAAAATGGCCGAGGCGCCGGCGATCGAAACTCACTTCTCCCTCTCCGGGGGCGAGCATTGGGGCGGCATCGGTGAACCGGCCCTTCCGCCAACCGCGCCGGCGGTCGTGAATGCCATTTACCGAATTACGGGACGCCGCATCCGCGCTCTGCCCATTGCTCAGCACGATCTCCGCTGGGGCTAGGGCCCGTGACCTGCATTGCGCGGGGCTGGGCCCAAGGGCTTAGCCGCCTCGCGCTGGCCCTAGCCGGCGCAATGGCCTTAAGCCCAGCCGGCGCCGCTGCGCCCTCCGGGGTGCCCTCGGCCGTCGAGCGCTGGGCGGCCGCCTGCAATGGATGCCATGGGGCAAGGGGCGAAGGCAGCGGCGCCATTCCGGCCCTTCGGGGTCAAAGCCGAGACGCCCTTCGGGCCACGCTCCTTGCTTGGCAACAGGACGAGGCCAGTGATCAGCGCCACGTGATGGTTCGCGTCCTGAAGCCGCTCGATCCCGCCCTGCTTGAAGGCCTCGCCCAGCACTACGGCACGCCCCCGTGACCCTGCATCGCCGCGATGCGCTCAAAGTGCTGGGAGCCGCGGGGCTGGCGACGGCCCTTGGCCGCCGCGCCCTCGCCGCCAGCCCGTCGAGCTCGGGTTCCGTGCTGATCCTAGGCGCGGGCTTCGCCGGCGCTAGCCTGGCCTGGGCCTTGAAGCGCTGGGCCCCAAGCCTCGCGGTAACGGTCGTGGCCTCCCCCGCGCGCTACTGGACCTGCCCCTTTAGCAATACGGCGCTCCTCGAACCTGACACCACCGACGCCCTTGAGGTGCGCTACGGCGCCTTCCAGGCGCCCGGCGCACCCACCCTGATCCGGGCGAAGGTGGTGGCCGTAGAGCCGGAGCATCGGGCTCTCGTGCTTGAAGACGGGCGGCGCCTTAGCGCCGATAAGCTGGTGCTGGCGCCCGGTGTGGAATTTGCGTCGGACGCCATTGAAGGCTATGACGCGGACGCGGAGCATCGCTTTCCCCACGCCTGGGAAGCGGGGCCTAGCACGCTTACCCTCGCGCAGCGCTTGCGTGCGGTGCCCGACGGGGGCCTGGTGGTGATGACCATCCCCCCTAACCCCTATCGATGCCCGCCAGGACCCTACGAACGCGCCAGCCTCATAGCCTGGTGGCTGCAGCGGCACCGCCCCCGAAGCAAGCTGCTCCTGCTCGATGGCAAGGATCAATTCACCAAGGACAGCCTCTTTAAGGCCGCCTGGGCGGCCCGCTATGGAAACTTGGAATGGCAAGGGCTCAGCGATGGGGCCGGTCTACGACGGGTGAGCGCGAGGGAAAACCTGATCGAGACCGACTTCGACCGCTTCACGCCGGCCCTGGCCAACGTGATTCCCCCCCAGCGCGCCCCCGCTCTTCTCCGGCAAGCTGGGCTGGATGGCGGACAGGGCTGGTGCCCCGTGGAGCCCACGGGCTTTGAATCCTCCCTGGCCAGGGACGTCCACATCCTTGGCGATGCGGCCATCGCTAACCCCATGCCAAAGTCCGCCTTTGCGGCCAATAGCCAAGGTAAGGCCTGCGCCGCTGCACTCCTTGCGGATTTAGCCGGGGAGCCGCGACCGGCACCCGTGCTTTTGAATACCTGCTACAGCTTGGTGGCCCCAGACGCAGGCATCGCCATCGTCGGCAGTTACGCCGTTCAGGCGGGCAAACTCGTGACCCTAAGCGAAGGCAGTGGGCTCTCCCCGAGCCGAGGGGCCTTGGGCACCCAGGGAGACGCGGTGCGCGCCGCGGAAGCCGCCCACGCCCGCGGCTGGTATGCCAGCATTCGTGCGGATGCCTTTCGGGAAGGCCCTCCGTGGCCCTAAAAGCCACTCCTGCGGCCCTGGCCCTGGCCCTGGCGATCAGCCTCGAGCCCCTCGCGGTGACCGAGGACGCGCGCATAGCTGACGGCGCTCGTCTAGCGGCGGATCCCCAGGCGGGCGATTGCGGGATCTGCCATCACCTACCGGGGCATGACGCGCGAGACCAGGGCACGGTGGGGCCACCGCTTGCGGGGGTGGGGAGCCGACTCGATCGGGCGACGCTCGAAGCCTTGATGACCGATGCCCGGGCGCTTCGGCCCGGCTCCATCATGCCCCGCTACGGCGTGTCGGCTACGGCGCCTCGGGTACCAGGCGTGCTCCAGGGCGAAGCCTTATTGAGCCCCTCGGAGCGCGCGGCCATCGTCGCCTGGCTCGAAAGTCTGAAGGCCCCCACCCAGGCCACGCCCCATGGATAGCGGACTGAATCGCCGCACCGTGCTTCGCCTCGGTGGGGCAGCGCTCACGGTGACCGTCCTGCCCCGGCCCCTGAGCGCCGCCACCATTCCCGAAACGGGCGATCTCCCCGCCGTCCTTCGCGCCCACTTCGGCGATCAGCGTCCAGAGCCGGGCGGCGTTCGCCTTGACGTGGCTCGGCTTGTAGAAAGTGGGCAATCCGTTGCCGTCAGCGTTCGGGCCCTATCCTTCGACGATCCCCCGACCAGCCTCTATCTCTTTATGCCGCGCAATCCCGAACCCTTCGGCCTGCGCGCCGATTTTCAGCCCCCGGCCTTGCCGGAGCTGGCTACGCGCGTGCGCCTGTCGGCGACCCAGAATCTCACTGCTGTCGGCCACTGGGCCGATGGCCGACTCCATGCGGAAAGCGTCACGGTCATGGTGACCCGCGGCGCCTGCCTCGACGATAACTACGGCCAATGGGTACGCTAAGCCTGCCCTTGCGCGTGGCCCTACCGAGCACGGTCGCGGCGGGGGAGGTGGTGTCCTTGCGCCTCCTGCTCCAACACCCCATGGAGACGGGCTATCGCCTCGGGGAGGACGGCGCCCGCATTCCCAGGCAGATCATCCAGTCCCTTCGGGTCTACTACGCCGATCGTTGCCTGGCGGACCTAACCCTACAACCCGCGATTTCCGCCAATCCCTATTTCGCCTTCAGCTTCATCGCCGATCGTTCAGGCCCCGTGCGCATCGAAATCCAGGACGATCAAGAACGGCAACTCACCGACGTGCGGGAGCTCACCGTTGTTCCCTAGACGGTGCGCCCGCGCCGGGCTTTGCCTGCTGTTCCTAAGTCTCAGCGCGGGGCCGGCCCTTAGCGCCCAGTCGGGGCTGGCCTACCTCGGGGACGAGCTCCGTGCGCTCCAAGCGGATCCCTTTGCGAACCCTGGGCTTCTCTGGGTCGATCGGGGCGAAGCCCTCTGGCACCAAGCGCCCCCCGGCGGGGGCTCGGCCTGCGCCAGCTGCCACGGCCCGGCGGAGACGCTCGCCCCCCTTGTCCCTGCGCTACCCCGCTGGAACAGCGAAAGCCGCCGCCTGGAGCACCTCGAGGGGCTGATTCGCCAGTGCCAAACAGACCAGCAAGGGACCGCCCCGGCGCCCTATGAATCGGAGGCGCTCCTCGCCCTCACGGCCCGCCTAAGCTTCGCGGCCCGAGGGCGCGCGCTCAGCAACCAGGTCGCGCCGGAGGCCACGGAGGCACTGGCTCGAGGAAAAGCCTTCTTCTACCAGCAGCGCGGCCAACTCGAACTGTCCTGCGCCGATTGCCACGAACGCTACGCCGGGGCTCGGCTTCGGGGCGACCGGGTGAGTGAAGGCATGATCAACGGGTTTCCCATCTACCGCCTCACCTGGCAAACCCTCGGGTCGCGCCATCGCATGTTTCGCTGGTGCAATGAAGCGGTGCGGGCCGAGCCCTACGCCTATGGGGCCGAGCCCTACCTCGAGCTCGAGCTGTACCTCCGCCAGCGGGGCGCCGGGCTGCCGGTGGAAACCCCCGCCGTGCGGCGCTAAGCCGCCCCCCTTAGGGAAACGTCGACCCCATCCTCCGGGGCGGGCACAATAGGGCGCATGCGGCCGCGGCCGCCTCGGTCATGGGGAACACCGCCCTTGCAAGACGTCTCCCAACGCCCCGCCGGCGGGCCCATGGCTGCGCTCGACCTAGGATCCAACTCCTTTCACTTGCTGATCGCCGAATTTAAGGGCGACCGCTTGCGGGTCATTGATCGCCTAAAGGACATGGTGCGCATGGCGGAAGGCCTCAGCGATGGCGGCCGTCTTCGGGAAGACGTGGCCGATCGCGCCCTCGCCAGCCTGGAGCGCATCGGTCAGCGGCTTCGGGGCCTGCCCCGAGAGAACGTACGCATTGTCGGCACCAACACCCTGCGCCGGGTTCGGGACGGCGGCACCTTCTTGCGCGCCGCGGAGGCGGCCCTGGGCTTTCCCGTGGAAGTCATCGCAGGCCGGGAGGAAGCGCGCCTAATCTATCTCGGCGTGGCCCACAGCGCCCCCAGCGGCGGACGCAGACACCTGGTGGTGGATATCGGCGGCGGGTCCACGGAATTGATCATCGGCACGGACCACCAACCGGAACTCCTTGAGAGCCTCTTTATGGGCTGCGTCAGCGCAAGCCAACGCTACTTTCCGCCGGGGGCGCCCATCACCGCCCAGGCCATGAAGAAGGCCCGGCTGGCGGCGCGTCAGGAACTGGAAGCGATCGAGACGGCTTATCGGGATCGGGGCTGGGACGACGCCATCGGCGCCTCGGGCACCATTCTTGCCGTGCAGCAAGCGCAGGCGGCGCTGCTCGGCACGCCCGGGCCCATCACCCGCGACGGCCTCGATGCCCTGCAAGAGGCCGTACTCACCGGCGCCCCGCTACCGGGGCTACCGAAGCCGCGCGCGGCGGTTTTTCCTGGCGGCTTGGCCATTCTCACTGGCGTCTTCGATGCCCTGGGCCTGGCGCGCATGGAGACGTCCAAGAGTGCCCTTCGGGAAGGCTTACTGTGGGATTTGGCTGGCCGCAAGGGCAACGCGGACGCCCGGGAAAGCACCGTGGCCAGCCTGCGCGAACGCTTCCATATCGACCAAAGCCAGGCCCAGCGAGTACAGCGGCAAAGCCTGCGTCTCCTGAGCGCGGCAGCCGATGCTTGGGGGCTGAGTGCCAGCAACGCGGGGGAATTGCTGCGCTGGGCCGGCGCCCTCCATGAAATCGGCATGGATATCGCCCACAGCCAATATCATAAGCACGGGGCCTACCTCCTAACGCACATGGATTTAGCGGGGTTTTCCCGCACGGAACAGGAACGCCTTGCGCTCCTCGTGCGCGCCCACCGGCGGAAGTTTCCCGGCGAACTCTTCGAGCCCCTGCGCGGCCCCACGCAAGATCTGCTCCTACGCCTCGCGCTGCTCCTCCGCTGCGCCGTCGTCGTCTGCCGGGCCCGCAACGAAATGGCTCTCCCGGCCCATCTCACCCTAGGCGCCAACGCCAGGGAACTCACGCTGACCTTCCCCAAGCGCTGGCTTAGCAGCCATCCGCTCACCCGGCTTGATCTGGAAGACGAGCGCCGGGTTTGGCGAACCCTGGGGTTCAACCTCGTCCTTGGGGAGAGCGCCTAGGCCCGCTCCGCGAGGCTCTTCAGCAAGGTTTCCTGGGCGCTCCGACGCCGGGCATTCCCCGCGCTCACCCGCCGGTAGCTGCCATCCGGCTGCAGCAGCCAGGCCTGAGCGTTATCCGAAAGATACCCTTGGAGCGATTCCTGAATGATGCGCTGGCGAAGGCGCCGGTCTTCCACGGGGAAGCAGGTCTCCACGCGACTAAAGAAGTTTCGATCCATCCAGTCGGCGCTGGACAGATAGAGGAGTTCCTCGTCCTCGCCGTTCTCAAAATAGAAGATGCGCGTGTGTTCAAGGAAGCGCCCGATGATCGAGCGCACGGTGATGTTTTCCGAGACCCCCTCAACCCCAGGCCGCAGACAGCAGACGCCCCGCACGATCAGATCAATCAGCACCCCCGCTTGGGAAGCGGCGTAGAGCGCCTGGATAATCTCCGGTTCCACGAGGGAGTTCATCTTGGCGATGATGCGCCCCTGGCCCCCGGACCGCGCCCGCTCCGCCTCGGCATTGACGAGATCCACCATGTGCTTATGCAGATTGAAGGGCGCCTGGATCAGTTTTTTTAGCCGCGCCACCCGGCCCATGGCCGTGAGCTGCTGGAACATCTTTTGGACGTCATCGCCAATGGCCGCATCACAGGTAAAGAGACCATAGTCCGTATACAGGCGAGCCGTTCGGGCATGGTAATTCCCCGTGCCCAGGTGAACGTAACGACGAAGCAACCGCCCTTCCCGGCGGACCACCAGCATCATTTTGGAGTGGGTTTTATGGCCGACCACGCCGTAGACCACGTGGGCCCCGGCTTCCGTCAAGGCATCGGCAAGCCCAATGTTGGCCTCTTCATCAAAGCGCGCCCGCAGCTCCACCACCACGGTGACTTCCTTACCCCGCCGGGCCGCATCGACCAGCGCTTTTACGATCGCGGAGTCGGCGCCGGTGCGGTAGAGGGTCTGGCGGATGGCCAGCACGTTCGGGTCCCGGGCCGCCTGGCGCAAAAAGTCGATTACCGGGGCGAAGGATTCAAAGGGGTGATGGAGGAGCAGATCGCCGCGCCGGATGACCTCGAAAATATCGTCATTCCGCCGCACCCGGGGGGGTATGGCGGAGGCGAAGCCTGGGTATTTCAGATCGGGGCGATCAACCATATCGGGGATGGCCATGAGCCGGGTCAGGTTCACGGGGCCATTGCACCGGTAGACATCCGATTCTTCGAGCTCGAATTGGCGGACGAGAAACTCCTCGACCTCCTCCGGGCAATCGTCGGCGAGTTCGAGGCGTACCTCATCCCCGAAGCGCCGGGCAGAAAGCTCGCCCTCGAGCGCGCGCTTTAAGTCGTCGATTTCCTCCTCGTCGACGAAGAGATCGGAATTTCGCGTCACCCGAAACTGGTAACACCCCGTGGCCTTCATGCCCGGGAAGAGATCGCTCACATGCTGATGAATGATGGACGATAGGAAGACGAAATCACTCGGGCCCTGGGAGACCGACTCGGGCAAGGCCACGAGCCGCGGCAGGGAGCGCGGCGCGCCCACAATGGCCATACCACTATTGCGCCCGAAGGCATCCTTACCCTCTAGGGTTACGATGAAGTTCAGGGACTTGTTCAACACCCGCGGGAACGGGTGGGCCGGATCGAGCGCGATGGGCGAGAGCACGGGCACCAGCTCCCGGGCGAAATAGCGCTTGATCCAGTCGGCGTGGCGCTTGCTCCAATCGGCGCGGCGGATGAAGCGAATATGTTCGGCTTCCAGAGCGGGAATGAGGGTGTTGTTCAATACTTGGTATTGTTCGTCAACCAAGCTGTGTACGCGCTCAGAAATGCGCTGAAGCTGCTCGCTTGGGCTGAGGTTATCGGGCCCCCGCTGGGTGGCGCCGTAGGCGAGTTGCTGTTTCAAACCCGCTACGCGAATCTCGAAAAACTCGTCCAAGTTGGACGCCGCAATGCACAGGAAGAAGAGCCGCTCCAATAGCGGGACGCTATCGTCCTTCGCCTGCTCCAGCACCCGCCGATTAAATTCCAGCAGGGAAAGCTCACGGTTAAAAAAAAGGGCCGCGAGGGCCGGCTCAGCGGGGTTCTTTGCAGCGAGTTTCCGACTCATCTTAGCGCTACACTTAGCCATTACGTGAAAGCAGTATGACAGACCGCGCTGAATGAATTATGACATTCCCGCGGTGGCGGTAAGGGCCATGAATCGAGACACGCTCTATCAAAATCAGCCCTTCGCCCCGGGGAGCTTTCGCTTCGACGAACCCGTGGTGTCCGTCTTCTCGGATATGATTCGCCGATCCGTGCCGGGCTACGAGGACACCCTTAGGCTGACCGGGCGTCTTGCCGCGCGCTTTGCCGAGGAGGGTTGCGCCATCGTCGATTTGGGGTGCTCCCTCGGTGACAGCCTACTGGCCTGCGCCCAGGCCCTGGGGCGCCGCCCGATCCCACTCCTCGGTATCGATAACTCCGCCCCCATGATTGCCCAGGCCGAGGCCCGCTTTGCGGAGCTGGCCCTTCCCCTAACCCCGCGTTTTCTTTGCCAAGACCTCCGGACAGCGCCCCTACCCCGTGCGGCCCTGCTGGTGTGCAATTGGACGCTTCAGTTCCTGCCCCCGGCAGACCGCACCCCGGTTCTGGAGCGCCTGTTTGCAGCCCTTCGCCCCGGCGGCGCCCTCCTCCTGAGCGAGAAGCTCTGCTTTGCGGACCCCGCTGAGGATGCCCTGCTCGGCGCCCTCCACCACGAATTCAAGGCCGCCCAGGGCTACTCCCCTTCGGAAATCGAAGGCAAGCGCCAAGCCCTGGAAACGGTACTGGTGCGGGAAACCCAGGCGGCCCACGAGGCGCGGCTCCGCGCCGTAGGCTTCACCCACATCACCCTGGTGCAGCAAAACCTCAACTTCGCCAGCCTGCTTGCGGTCAAACGCCATGCTGCCTAGCGCAACGAGCCTGGGGGCGCAGCTCCACGCCCTCGGCTATGAGCGCTGGTCCGAGGCCCTCGCGGGCCCGCTAGGGGATGCCCTCGCCCCCGGGCGTCACGGCGACCGACCCCGCTGGGAGCGCGCCTTGCACGCCTTGCCAGCGGTAACGCTGAGTCACTGCGATCTCACCGCCGCGGCCCCTGCGCTACACAGTAACGCCCCCCTAAGCATCCCCACAGAGGCGGCCCTGCGCGAGGCCCTCCTCGGGCTCAGCCCCTGGCGCAAGGGGCCCTTCAACTTCTTCGGTATTTCCGTTGACGCTGAGTGGCGCTCGGATCTGAAATGGGCGCGCCTCGCGCCGCACCTGTCCTTCCAGGGCAAGCGCGTATTGGACGTGGGCTGCGGCAACGGCTACTACGCCCGCCGGGCCCGAGGCGCGGGGGCCGAGATGGTGCTCGGCGTCGATCCGACCCTGCTCTTCGCCTTCCAAGCCGCTGCCTTCGACGCCTATGCCCCCGATCCCCACTGGGCCCTCCTGCCCCTGCCCTTTGAGGCCCTGCCCACCGGCGGGGGCTTTGACATGGTCCTCAGCATGGGTGTGCTTTACCACCGCCGTGACCCCCTCGCCCACCTCACGGCGCTCGGCGCGCAGCTTCGCCCCGGCGGCCAGCTCGTCCTGGAAACCCTGGTGGTGCCGGGCAACACAGAGCAGGTACTGGTGCCGCCCGATCGCTATGCGCGTATGCGCAACGTATGGTTCCTGCCCAGCGTCCCGGCCCTTAAGCGCTGGCTCGCCCGTCTGGGCTACGAGGCCGAGTGTCTCAGCGAGGTCGCGACCACGCCGGAGGAACAGCGCACCACGGCCTGGATGCCCTTCCAATCCCTCGGGGAAGCCCTTGCGCCCGCGGATCAATCCCTTACCGTAGAGGGCTTACCGGCGCCCCGGCGCGCCCTCCTGCTGGCGGAAAAAACGCGGAAAACGCCATGAACCTATTCACCTATCTGGGCAAAGAAGGCGTCATCCTCCGCATGGTCGATGCCTTCCTAGGCCACTCCAGCCGCTTTATGCACCCCGTGGAGATCGCCCGGGCCACGGGGCTTGGGGTCTTTGAAATTCGCGATCGCCTCGAAGGCTGTCAGGCCGTGTTCGTTCGCCTCCCACGCACCCCCGATGGCCTGGTGCGCTACGCCCTGGCCTCCTCCCTTGCGGGGCTCGACCGGGAAGGCATTGAAGCCCTGATTGCCCACCGCGCCCGGACGGAACGGCTCACCCTAACGGCCGGGCTTTTGGTCATTGCGGGGCTGGGCCTCCTCACCCTCATTACCGTTGCCCCAGCGGCCTTCCTAGGCCTTGGCTCATGAGCGTGCTCACGGCCTTTGAGACCCTCGGCCCCACCGACCGCGACGCCTTCGCGGCGGCCGACGCCCTGGCGGAAACAGTTTTCCCCAAAGCGGAGGCCCTCGGAGAAGACGGGGACGCCCAAGTGCGGGACGCCGCCAAGGCCGCCGGGCTCTTCGACTTGGCCCAGCGCGCGGCGCCCGAGGCCCTTCTTACCCTAACGGTGGTGCGGGAAAGGCTCGCCGCAAGCGGCGCCCGCTGCCGAAAAGCCGCCCTTGGCCCAAGCCCGGGCCTGCTACAGAACGCCAGCGGGGCGCTTCAAGCGCGCTTCGCCGAGCCCGTCGCCCAAGGCCTGCGGCGCCAGGCCTTTGCGTTTACAGACGATGCCACCGCGCCAGTGCACGCCACCCCCGCTGAGGGGGGCTACCGCCTTAGGGGCCGGAAAAGCTTTGTGACCGGAGGCCTCGCCGCGGACCATTTCATAGTTTATGCCCAGAGCGACGCCGGGCCCCTCCTGCTCATCGTCGAGGAGGGCACGGCTGGCATAACGCGGGCAGATCCCTTCGAAACCCTCGATGGCGGCCAGCACTGCGCCCTGGTCTTCGATGACGCCTTCGTGCCTGAGGCGCACCGCCTCGGCGAGGCGGGCCAGGGCAAGGCGCAGGCCTTCACCCAAATTAACCGGACCCGCCTCATGCTGGCCTCGGAGGCGGTCGGCCTCATGGCCTACGCCGTCCACCGGGCTGCAGAGCATTTGCAGGCGCCGCGCCCCAAGGGTCCATGTCTCGGCGACCAGGAAGGCCCCCAGCTCCGCTTTGCCGAACTGTGGATGCCGGTGTTCGCCGCCCGCGCCCTGCTCTATCGCGTCGCCACCCAGTTCGCTCAGGGCGAAGGCACGCCGGAGGGCCTTGCTGCCTTGAAAGTGCACACCAGTGAAGCCGCGGAGCACGTCCTTAGCCGGGCCCTGCAGCTCTGCGGCGCCCACGCGCTGCGCGCGGACGATCCGCTCGCCCGCAGCTATCGCGAAGTGCGCAGCTGGCAGTTTGCAGAAGGGGCGTCCGATCTCCTGCGCCTCAGGGTAGCCAAGGCGCGCCTGGCCAAGGGGCGCGGCGCGCTTTAGGCGAGGGGCAAGGACGGATAGACGTCGGACCGGGTGCCGGGAATGGGCAAATTGTCCTGCCGGTGGTAGGTGAACACCACAGATCGCTTCACGGATCCGGTCTCATTTCGACCCGCGGCATGAAAGAGGCGGCTGTGAAAGAACAGCACGTCCCCGCGCTGAAGTTCGAGATCAACCGCAGACGCCAACAGGGCTTGGTTGTCCTCGAGCTCCGGGCGTAGGAAGAGGGCCGCATCCAGCCGGCCTCGGTCAAAGGCCTGCGCATGGGAGCCCGGTAAAACGCGAAGCCCGCCGTTCTCGGGCCTCTCTGCGCCCAGGGCGAGCCAAACGCTGATGAGCTCCGGGCGATCGAAAGACCAGTAGCGAATGTCCTGGTGCCACGCCGTTTCGCTTGAAAAGCCCGGATACTTGGTCATCACGCAGTTATGATGCCCTTGCGCGAGGGCGACGGGGCCACCGAGAAGAATCTCGAGACGGCGCGCCACCGGTAGGGAAAGGGCCCAGGCGCGAAAGCTGCTATCCCGACTGAGGGCGTGCAGCAAACGACGGGGCGTTTGTCCCCCGGGGGCCAGGCGATCTGCCGGAGCGCCAGGGTAGGCGACATCGGCTTCAAATTCCGCCGGGCCAAGCAGCGGCGCCAAGTGCGCATCGGTGACGGCCTCCATGGCCTCCAGAAGCGATGCCGGCGCGAGCTGACGCACAATCAAATAGCCGTGGCGCTCGAAGCGCTGGCGGTCGAGCTCGGCGATGGCGGGGTCTAAAGGTGGTGGTGCCTGCATAATGACGGTCCCGAAGGGCGCCAGCCGGCGAAAGGCGCGGCGACGCTGCCCGTGCCGTCAAGAATACGCCACCCGACGCTAAAACGCTTGCACTTCCCCACGGGCGGCCGCACCATTTTTTCATGTTGAAGCACCTGTGCAGCCTCCTTTCGGTCCCGACGCCCTGGGTCGCCCTGGCTGGCGCTCTCCTCGCCGCTAACGCGGACGGCACCCCCCTTCCAGCCCACCCCCCGGCGGGGCTGCGGCTCAGCTTTAGCCTCGGCTGTGACTTCGAAAAACGTTGGTGGGAAGCGGTGCTCTACCCGGACCAGCCAACAACGCTGACGGTCCGCTGGTTCGCCCCCACCCTCTTTTCCGACGAACCTCAGCAGCGCCCCCGAACCCTCACTGCCGCCGAGGGCCAGGCGCTTTACGATAATGCTCGAGCTCTCCTCGACACGGTCAGCCTAGCCTGGGACGCGGACCCCGCCGCCCCGCCCGGGCCCTGGCTTGGGCACCGAACCTTTTCCCTCAGCGCCCAGCGCCTAGATGAACGCCTAGGCCGCGTAGATCGATTGGACTACAGCCTCGATCTTCACCCGGGCCGGTCCCTACCCCCCCTTCTGGCCACCCTCGGCGCGGCGCTTCAGGCTCAGGACCGGCGTCTCGATCTGGAACTCGATTGCCGCTAAAACCCCTTGGGCCCCTTCCCTCAGAAGCGTAGTATTTTGTTGTTTCCTCCTTTGGACCCTTATGGTGCCCAGCAACGCAGTTTTAAAACGCGCGCTTCTTGGCGCGAGCCTTCTCACCCTCAGCGGCCCGCTCTTCGCCGGCGCGGAAACGGTCCTCGGCGTCAGCAACGCCCAGCGCTGCTTCGAAGGGGCGTTGGCCGGTCAAAGCACCTTAAGCACCATTGAGCTGTGCACCAAGGCGCTCGAGCTGGAAAACCTCTCGGAAAAAGATCGCGCCGCGACCTTCACCAACCGTGGCATTCTGTATGGACAGAGCGGCCGGGCTGAACGCGCCCTGGCCGACTTCAGCCGCGCCCTAGACCTCAGCCCCGGCCTCATTCATGCGCTCATTAACCGCGGGAACCTCTTTGTTCGCCTAAAGCGTTTCACTGAGGCCATGGCCGATTACGACCAAGCGCTTTTCTACTCCGAGGGCCGAAACGCCCTGGTGTATTTCAATCGGTCCCTGGCCCAGGAACAGCTGGGGCGTAAGCAAGCCGCCCGTGACGATCTCCTAAAGGCCGTCCAACTCGAACCAGAAAACATCCGTTTTCGGGAAGCGCTGGCGGCCTTTAAGTAGGCCTTGGGCTAGGCTTCGCAGCAGGCCCGATCCTTGGCGAAGTGGACCCCTGCGCGCCAGTAGTGGAAGGCCGCCCAGAGATTGGCAAAGGTGCACAGGAACAGGGCCCAGCGCAGCGACTCATCCCCATAGCTTGGGGCCAGCCAATCGGAAAGCATCCCCACCACGGACGGCCCGCAGGCGAGGCCAATCATGTTCAAAATGAACAATAAGATGGCCGCCGCTACGGAGCGCATGCGCACCCCTACAAGGGTTTGGGTTTGGGCGAAGGTGGTCGCCTGATAGAAGTTGCCCAGCATGACCGGTATCACCAGAAGGAGCAGGGCCATGCCGGCGCTCTGGACCATGTAGGCGGCCAGCGCAAAGGGCACGAGAATCACCAGCCCCACGGCGACGACCCAGAGGTACCAGCGGGCGTCTTTCTCGCCGAAGTAATCCGCTAAGCGCCCCCCCAGGGCGATGCCAATGCCGCCGGGAATACCAAAAATCAACCCGAGATAGGTCCCCAGTTCCCCGGAACTCATGCCATGGCTGCGGGCAAAAAACGCCGCCGCGAAGGTGATGAGGCCATAGCCCACGAAGGCCGTCACGCCACCGCCGATCGCCATATGTACGAAGGAACGGCGCGCCAGCAGATAGGCAATCACCTCCTTCACCGGCGGCTGCTCCGCCGGCGCCGCAGTCGGATCGGGCTGCACCGCTTCGGACATGCCTCGGGGCGGCTCCTTCACCGTAAAGCGCACGAGGAGGGCCAGCAGGAGGCCCGGAATCCCCACCACGACAAAAGCCCAGCGCCAGCCAAAAAACTCTTCCATCCAGCCGCCGACAAAAAAGCCGAAAAGAATGCCGAAGGGGATACCCAGGGCATAAATCCCCAGGGCCGTCGCCCGGCGCTCCGGCGGGTAGTAATCGGCGAGCATGGAGTGGGACGGCGGGCTGCATCCGGCTTCTCCTACGCCCACCCCGATGCGGAACAGCAAAAGCTGAAGAAAGTTTTGCGCAAAGCCCTGGAGCGCCGTGAAGAGACTCCAAATTGCCAACGCGGCGGAGATCAGATTTCGACGATTGGTCCGATCGGCGATGCGCGCAATGGGAATACCCATAAAGGTATAGAAAACGGCGAAGGCAAGCCCCGTCAGGAGCCCCATGGCCGTATCGCTTACGCCCAGATCCTGCTTGATCGGCTCTACGAGGATCCCAAGGATCTGCCGATCAATAAAATTGAAGGTATAGGTCACCACCAGCACGCCCAACACGTAGCGCCGGGTGGCGTCGGAAAAGGTCTCACCGACCTGCTTCATCCTGATCTCCCCTTCGGATCTTATTTTTTGATTTTTATCAGGCCTTGCTAGGGCTTGAGCTGCCCCCGAAGCAGGCGAAGGAACTTGTCGCCCCAGGGCGGCGCCATGCCGAGGCTGTGCATATCAATGCGGCTTTGGCGATAAATCGACTTACCGTGGCTGAAGGTCTTGAAGCCCTCGTAGCCATGGTAGGCGCCCATGCCACTCGGGCCGACGCCACCAAAGGGGAGGTCCTCCTGCGCCACGTGCATGATCACATCATTCAGGGTGACGCCTCCGGAGGTGGTGCGGTCCAGGAGGGCACGCTCTTCCGCACCGCTCTCGCCAAAGTAATACAGCCCCAGGGGCCGGGGATGGGCGTTGACGTAGTCGATGGTCTCCTCAAAGGCCTGATAGGTCTTCACGGGGAGCAGGGGGCCAAAGATCTCCTCCTGCATGATGGCCATGTCGTCCGTGGGATTGAGGATCAGGTGGGGCGCGATTTTATGGTGAGGCTGCTGGCGGAAGTCCTCTCCCGCGGGGTTCAGCTCCAGCACCTCGGCGCCCTTCGCGCGGGCGTCATCGAGATAGCCTTGAAGGCGATCGTAATGGCGCTGATTCACGATTGAGGTGTAATCGGGATTATCGAGGAGCGTCGGATACAGCTGCCCAACCGCGGCGGTGCTGGCCTCCACGAAGGCCCCAAGCTTGCCCTCGGGCACCATGACGTAGTCGGGCGCCAGACAAATCTGCCCTGCGTTCAGGGTTTTCCCCATCATTAGGCGGCGCGCCGCCACCTCAAGCTTGGCGCTGTCGGAGAGCACCACGGGGGACTTGCCTCCGAGCTCGAGAGTGACGGGCACGAGGTTCTCCGCCGCCGCCCGCATCACGTGGCGCGCCACGTTGGTTGCGCCGGTAAAGAGCAGGTGGTCGAAGGGAAGGCTGGCGAAGTCTGCCCCCGTTTGCGGCCCGCCCAGCACCACGGAAATCTCCGTCGCATCGAACGCCTTCGCAAAGGCCTCGGCCATGAGCGCCGAGGTACGCGGCGTAAACTCCGAGGGCTTAATCATTACCCGATTGCCCGCCGCCAAAATGCCCGCAAGGGGCGAGAAGGTGAGCTGAATCGGGAAGTTCCAGGGGCTGATCACCCCCACCACGCCCAGGGGCTGGTACTCGATGCGGGCCTTGGCACCCAGCAGACCGAAGGGCATGCCGGCACGGCGCCGCTCCGGGCGCATCCAACGCGCGACCTGCTTCTTCGCCGCCTTCAGGGGCTCGAGACTGCTGGCAATATCCGTGAAAAGGGATTGATGGGTAGACCGATGGCCAAAATCTTCCCGGAGTGCCTCGCAAAATCCATCGGCGTTATCGAGCAAAACCGCGATGGCGCGATCCAAGCGGTCCCGGCGCGATGCCAGGCTCACTGGCGCGTCCGCGAGGGCAGCGGCCCGCTGCCCTTCAAGCACGGCCAGCATCGACGCTCGCGGCGTATTTTCCGTATCCCGCATGGCAATTCCCCTCCAGTAAGCGTCCCTGGAGTCTACCTGAGGCCGCCCCCAGGTCCATGCCTTCTAGGCTTAGCCGCGCCCCCGAGTGCGGGTGCGGTGAGGCGCCGCCTCTCGCTCGATAAACTCAATGATCTTCCCTGCCACGTCCATGCCCGTTGCCGCCTCAATGCCCCTTAATCCTGGCGAGCTGTTCACTTCCAGCACGAGGGGACCATGGTGAGATCGCAAGATATCTACCCCGGCCACGTTTAACCCCATGGCGCGCGCAGCCCCCACCGCCGCACGACGCTCCGCGGAGGTGATGCGCACGGGCTCCGCCGTGCCACCGCGATGCAGGTTTGAACGAAACTCCCCCGGGGCGCCCTGGCGCTTCATGGCCGCAATGACCCGATCCCCCAGCACAAAGCAGCGCAGGTCCGAACCCGCCGATTCCTTAATGTACTCCTGCACCATGATGTTCACGTTCAGCCCCATAAAGGCCTCAATGACGCTCTTGGCCGCCGTACTATTTTCCGCCAGTACTACCCCAATGCCCTGCGTGCCTTCCAGGAGCTTAATCACCAAAGGGGCACCGCCGACCATGCTAATGAGGTCGGGAATATCGTCGGGAGAGTGGGCAAAGCCCGTAATGGGCATCCCGATGCCCTTGCGGGCAAGAAGCTGAAGGGAGCGCAGCTTGTCCCGAGCCCGCGTAATCGCCACGGACTCATTAATGGAATACACCCCCATCATCTCAAACTGGCGTACGACGGCGGCGCCGTAGAAAGAAATGGACGCGCCAATCCGCGGAATCACCGCATCAAACTCTTCCAGGGGACGCCCGCGATAGTGGATGGAGGGCTTCGCCGTGGCCATGTTCATGTAGCAGCGAAGGGTGTCGATCACCTCGACGCGATGGCCTCGCGCCTTGGCGGCTTCCACCAGCCGCTGCGTGGAATAAAGCCGGGGATTGCGGGACAGCACGCCAATCTTACGAGCCGCGGACATGGGGAGGGGCCTCAAAAAACGCGGAATCTGCGCCCCTTTTCGCCGTCTGACAACCTTTTTTTTTGCCGGCAGCTCAGCGCCGGGAACTGAGGGTAAAGGCGCGCCCCGGGTCGACCCCAAAGCGCCCCGCTAGCGCCCGTCGACCCAGCAATACGGGAAGCTGCATACGCGCCCGGCTGATCAAGGTGAGCTGGATCGGGAAGGTCTCGCCACCGATAAGGCACGGGGTTTCGATGAGCACGCGGTCGCTGTCGACACCGCCGGAATTTCGGACCCGTTGAATCCTACGCACCGCCGCATCCACCACCACGCAGTGGGCCTTGGCCCCCAGAGCGCAGGGTCGCCGCCCCGCGAGGGGCACGCGAAAGCGCACGCGCCGGGCGCCCGCCGCCTCGAAAAACTCGAGCCCCTCGGCATGCAACGCGGAGGTGCGGGCCCCCGTGTCGAGCTTAGCCACCATAGGTCCCAGCCCCAGAGCTGGAAAACTCACCCACTCCCGCCATCCCGCCACGCGAGAGAAGGTTGCCGGCGCCCCAGCCTTAGGCACGACGCCAGGCCTCCACCGCCAGCCGTCTTGGGGGCAAGGCGTAGCGCCCCCAAGCGGGCCTTAACTGATACACCAAGCCCGCCCCCTGAAGGGCCTTCTCAAGTTCCGCCACCGTAGGCATATCAACATGATGCACTTCTGCCTCCCGCCGCCAGGCCCCCGCTTCTCGCAGGAAGGTGACGATCTCCCGTCGCCCGTGGCGGCGCTGCTCAGAAAAGCGAAAGGCGACGCACCACTTCGCTTCCTCCCGCCAACCTTCGCCTGGCAGCGCGGCGGGGCCTTGCACCATCAGATCAAATAGCAACACGCCTTCGGGCATGAGGCATTGAGCTAGGCGACGCAGCTTTCTTGCCCAGGGCTCAAAGGTGCCCTCGGGGGATCGGTAGTTCAAAACTTCCCCCAGGGCCAAGATGCCAGCCCAGGGCCCCTCCGGCGCGGTATCCACCGTTCCGGGCCGCAAGGGAAGGGCGCCATGCCGGGCCCTCGCTAGGCGGCGAAAGGCGGGGGAGGGCTCAAGTCCTTGAATCGCTAAGCCGTCAGCGCGCAAGGCCGCGAGAACGCCCCCGGCCCCCGAGCCCAGCTCGAGAACGGGGCCATCGGGCGCCTTTTGAAGGGCGCGGCGCAGAGCCGGCAGGGCGGCGAGGGACCGGGGCTCGAAGCCCTCCGCATGCACCCGAGCCAGGGCCGAGCCATAAAGCGGTTTAGACGCCAGAACCGTCCTCCTCATCACGGCCGAGGCCGCCGGCGAGCCACCCCACGGCGCGCTCCCCTTCCGCCGTTTGACCGCCTCGCGCCAGGAAACGCTGCATGTTTCGCGGCGCTTCGTCGGTTGCCAGCAAGGTTTGGAAAAGATACGCCTCTTCCGCCAGTCCCTCCGCCAGGGGACGCTCCGCCGCGTTCACTGCGGCTTTCGCTGCGGCAATGGCTGGGGCGGGAAAGCTGGCGATGCGGCGAGCGAGCCGGTCCACGAAGGCGCCAATTTCCGCCGCCGGCAGCGCCCGATTCAAATAGCCCCAGGCCTCGGCGGTGTCCGCGTCAAGATCGTCACCGCCCAGGATAACTTCGAGGGCCCGGCCTCGGCCAAGCAACCGCGGGAGCCGCTGCGTCCCCGTGCCACCGGGGATAATGCCCAGGGGCACCTCCATCTGGCAGATCTGAGTTTTGCCTCGTACGCCAAAGCGCATGTCGAAGGAGGACACAAGCTCACTGCCGCCGCCACCCACGCGCCCTTCAATTTGCGCGATGGTGGCCTTGCCCATGGTGCGAAAGGCTTCGCACATACGGTGAAAATCATTGGCCGGGCCTTGGCTCGGATCGGCGCGCGGCGGTTCGGCCCTAGCCGGCATGGCCAAAATCGCTTCCACGTCAAAGTGGGCGATGAAGAAGTCAGGGTTGGCGCTTTTGAGTACCACTACACGAACGGCGTCATCCTGGCTGACGGCCTCCGCGAAGGCCGCCATGTCCCCAAACAGCTGGAGGCTAAACAGATTGATCGGCGGATGATCGATCACGGCGGTGCAAACCCCTTCCGCCACCGTTACCTGCAGAGATGCGTAGTCGTAGGCCATGGAACCCTCCTCCTTTCCCCAGACCTCGAGCTTGCCTCACTTCCTCGCCCTGGGGCTAGCAGCGTTTCGCCAAGGCGGCGCCCAGGGCCGAGCCTTGGAAGACCACCGTGCGCCATAGCCGGGATACCGCACCCGAGGTCTTGGCCTGCGCTTCGTCTCGATGGGCGCATTCATCGGCGCGGAAGGCCGCCAGCACCCCTGCCAACGCTTCGAAGCGCGCCGCCCCGGAAAGCGCCGCGAGTTGATCGCCATAGTGCCGATCCACGAAGGCTTCCACCGCCGCAATGGTTTGATAGACGGCGCTCGGCCCGAGCAGGGCAGGCAAAGCGCCGAGGGTAAAGCCCATGAGGCGCCAAAGGGGCGGCAAACGCGTTCGGCCCTCCGTGGGCAGGCCTGCCTCAAAGAAGGCAAGGTGGGCCTGCTCCGTGCGCCCGTGGTCTTCAGCGAAGGCGCGGAGGGTCGGGTCTCGGGTGATCGCAAGCACCCCCCGGTAAATCCAGACGGCACCGAGCTCGCCGGCGTGGTTAGAGCGCATTTCCCGCTTCAGCGCGGGAGGAAGGGCGGTAAAAACATCGCGCAAGATCGCCGGGGACGGGGCAGCTGCCGCGTGCGTCATAGGGACTCCTAGGTCGTGCTGCCCGTGAACCGCCCGCGATCTTACCCGTTCTCTTGGTCCTGCTCCGCCTGATAGGCGGCGTGATCGGCCACCACCTGGGCCTGGATATGGGCGAGGATGGCTCGCGCGAGGGCGGGCGGCACCCCGCGCGCCTCGGCCTCGGCTTCAATCCGCGCCAATTGCGCCGCTTCCCGCTCCGGGTCGCGGAGGGGCAGCTGCCCCTTCGCCTTCAAGGCACTCACCTCCGCCGTGACAGCAAAGCGCTCCGCGAGCACCCCAAGCCACTGTGCATCCAGGGCATCGAGACGCGCCCGGAGCGCAGCCAAGGGCCCGGGCGCCTCAGGCACGGAAGGTTACCGGCAGCACTTTGGGGCCAGAGATAAAGTTAGACGCCAGCCATTCCGGCGGGCCCGCCAGGGCCAAGTCATGCATGCGCGTGACCACCTCTCGAAGCATTAGATCGATTTCAATGCGCGCCACGTGCTGACCCAGGCAGACATGGGTGCCACCCCCAAAGGCGATATGGGGGTTGGGATCGCGAGTGGGGTCGAAACGGTGGGGATCGGTAAAGATGCTTTCGTCTCGGTTCGCCGCGCCGTAGTACAGGACAACCCGATCGCCGGGCGCAATGGGCTGGCCCGCAATGTTTGTGGCCGCCCGCGCCGTGCGGCGCATGTAGATGACCGGAGAGCAGAAGCGAAGGCACTCATTACGGACCGGGGCGAGCCAACGGTCCGGGTCCTCTCGGAGCGCTTTTATCCACTCGGGATGCTCAAGGAGTACGAGCAGGGCGCTACCCAGGAGATTGCGCGTGGTGTCGCCCCCGGCATCGATAAGTAGAAGGAAGAAGAGGAGAAAATCGACGTCATCGAGGCGCTTGCCGTCGATCTCCGCCGCCAGCAGCCGACTCGCCAGATCGTCCGTGGGCCGGGCCCGCTTTTCCTCGATGATCCGCTGGCCGTAGGCAAACATGGCCGCCACCGCTTCCCCTTGGGCGCCCGGGGGCAGCGTTTCCGCCGCGCTGTGGATAATCTCCGTCAGCTCGTAGAGCTTCCGCCCATCCTCCAGCGGCATCCCCATGAGCTTAGCAATGACATAACTGGGCATCTCCCCCGCCACGTCCCGCATGAAGTCGCACTCGCCTCGCGGAAGCACCGCGTCGACGATTTGCTTGGCAAACTCGCCTATCCAGGGCGCCATGGCTGCCGCGGGCCCTTGGGTAAATTCGCGACTGATCAGCTTCCGGTAGGCCGTATGGGACGGCGGATCCATCATCAGCATCATCTTGTGGACGCCATCGTCGAAGAGACCCGGCTCCGGATCCTCGATCATGATGGTCGGCTCGGAGGAAAAGCCCACCGGATCCCGGCCAATACGGCGCACGTCCGCATAGCGGGTAACCGCCCAAAACCCGCCGCCATCGGGGGTTTCGTGCCAGTAGCAGGGGGCCTCCGCCCGAAGCCAGTCGTACTGCGCCTGGGGGTGACCGGAGGCGAAGCTCGCCGGGCTGAGGAGGTTGATATCCATAGCGAGCCTTAAGCGTTGCGGGCCATCAAGCCGCCATCCACGGGGATGACCGCACCGGTGATATAGCTGGCGGCAGGCAAGCACAGGGACACGGTAATCTGCGCCACTTCCTCCGGCTCCCCATAGCGCTTCAAGGCCGTACGCCGCTTCGCAAAGATCGTTTTGTGCTCGTCACTGATCGCGGCGGTCATGCCGGTTTTAATCGGGCCCGGGCAAATGCAATTCACCGTAATCCCCTCTGGCCCGAGCTCCACGGCAAGGGACCGGGTCAGGCCCGTCACCCCGGTCTTCGCCGCCGTGTAGGGGCTTCCGTAAGGCGTCGCCCCGAGCCCTTCCGTGGAGGCGATATTGACGATACGCGCTGCATCGGACCGGCGGAGCGCGGGCAGGGCCGCGCGCACCATGCGCACCTGGGCCGTGAGCAGCACGCTTAAATGCGTGTCCCAAATCTCTAAATAGTTGTCCGCATCCACGGGGGTAAAGATCGAAATGCCCGCGTTATTGATGAGGATATCAAGGCCTCCAAAATGGGCGACGGCCTCCTCCACGGCGCGCTCCGCGGCCCCCGCCTCCGCAAGATCCACGGTCCAGCCGCGAACCCGGCCCCCGGCCGCTTCGATGGCCTGCACCGTTTCCTGAAGCCCCGCCTCATTTAAATCAAACAGCGCAACCTGAGCGCCCTCATCGGCGAGGACATAGGCCGTGGCCCGGCCCATCCCCGAACCGGCCCCGGTGACCAGTGCAATGCGGTCTGTTAGCGAACGATTTCCCTGCGTCAGCTTACCCACGGTTCCTCTCCCCCCATGCGATTGAACCCCGAGCTTACGGCGCGAGGGCTAAACCCGTCGACCTTTGCGAGAACCCTAGACGGGCGGAGGGTCCGGGTCGTAGGCTCGAAGCTTCCTAGGGGAGGAAAATCATCATGTATCCAGGACACTGGGCGTCCGTGGCGCCTGAAAAGCCCGCCGCCATCAACGCGAACACCGGGGAAGTACTCGACTACGCCACCTTGAACGCGCGTTCGGCGCAGCTCGCCCACTACTTCGCGGCCCAAGGGCTGACCGTGGGCGACCACATCGCGCTGTTTATGGAAAACAACCTGCACTTCTTCGAGGTGGCCTGGGCCGCCTATCGAAGCGGGCTGTACCTCACCTGCATCAACCGCTACCTCACGGCGGAGGAAGCGGCCTACATCGTGAATGACTGCGACGCCTCGATTCTCATTTCGAGCGCGGCCCGGGGCGCGGTAGCCGATGCGCTACGCGGACCCTGCCCCGGGGTGAAAGCCTTCCTGATGACCGATGGCGCCCTAGCAGGCTGGACCGATTACGATGCCGCCCTCGCCGATCAGCCCACAACGGCCCCCGCAGAGGAACCGGCCGGTGACAGCATGCTCTACAGCTCTGGGACCACGGGGCGCCCGAAGGGCATCAAGCGGCCCCTGAGCGGCGCGAGCATTCGGGTGGGCACGCGGATCTCCGCCGCCCTGGCCGGGCAATACCATTTCTCGGAGAACAGCGTTTATCTTTCCCCCGCGCCGCTTTATCACGCCGCGCCCTTCGCCTACTCCATAGGCGCCCAGTCCCTCGGGGCCACGGTGGTGATGATGGAAAAGTTCGATCCGGAGACGGCGCTCGCGCACATCGAACACTACGGGGTCACGCACAGCCAATGGGTGCCCACCATGTTCGTGCGCATGCTCAAGTTGCCCGAGGAGGTCCGTCAGCGCTTCGATCTCCGCACCCATCGCGTGGCGATTCACGCCGCAGCCCCCTGCCCCGTGGCCGTCAAGCAGCAGATGATCGACTGGTGGGGCCGCGTGCTTTATGAGTACTACGCGGGAACCGAAGGCAACGGCTCCACCTTTATCACCAGCGAAGAATGGCTCGCCCACCCGGGCTCCGTAGGCCGCGCGGCCAATGGCGTGGTGCACATTTGCGATGAAGACGGCGCGGAGTTGCCGACGGGGGAAGCGGGGCTCGTGTACTTTGAGCAACCGGCCCGGCCCTTCGAATACCATAAGGCGCCGGAGAAAACGGCCTCCTGTCAGCATCCCACCCACGAAAATTGGACCGCACTGGGAGATGTGGGCTACCTCGACGAGGACGGCTACCTCTACCTCACGGACCGCAAGGCCTTCATGATCATTTCCGGGGGCGTGAATGTTTATCCCCAGCAGGTGGAGGACGCACTCGTGCTGCACCCGGAGGTTGCGGATGTCGCGGTGTTTGGCGTCCCCGACCCCGATCTTGGAGAAGCGGTGAAAGCCGTGGTGGAGGTCGCACCGGGGGTCGAGGCAAACGATGCGCTTGCGGCGCGCCTGCTCGCCTTCACCCGGGAACACCTAGCCGCCTACATGGTGCCTCGGTCCGTTGATTTTATTGACGAAATGCCGCGCCTGCCCACGGGTAAGCTCTACAAGCGCCTCCTAAGGGATCGCTACTGGGGCAAGGAAGGCACGACCATCGTCTAAGCCCGGCGCTTGAAGAAGTTTTTGTGAAGACGCGGCGCGGATGGTTCCCGCCGCGGAGCCTTCGCAGGACAATGTTAACTCTGCTAACATTGCGCCCCTCGGCGGGCGCTGCGCCCGCATTTTGCCGGTCAATCGGAGTAGCGCTTGTGACTCGTGCTCTTGCCCCCACCCTGGCGCCGCGCAGCGGCCCCCTGGCCGCTCTGGCCCTCGCCATTTCTGTGCTCAGCGGAGCGGCAGGCGCCGCCGAAACGCTCCCTGCCTTCAGCGAAGCAGGCGGCCCCTGGGTTGATGAACGCCTACCTCAGGCCGCCCCCGCAGGGGCCATGGCGGAAGCCTGGGACAATACCCTGGCCGGCGTATACGAACTCGCCCTGAACAACGACCCCATGCTGGCTATGGCGGAAGCGAGCTACCGCGTGGGCCTCGAGCAGCGAAAAATCGCCCGCGCCGCGCTGCTGCCCCAGGCGAACATCACCTACACGGAAAGCGACGCCTACTCGAAATCCCGCGGGCAGTTCGCCATCGGGACCTTCATCGTGGAAAACGCCACGAACGCCGGGCAGGACGCGGACGGCTATACCGCGTCCCTCACCCAGCCCCTTTTTGATCTGAATGCCTGGTTCACCTTCCGCAATGGCAGTGAGCTCACCAAACAGGCGGAAGCCACCTTCAAGCAAGCCCAGCAGGATTTGATCGTCCGCGTCTCCCAGGCCTACTTTACGGTCCTCCGCGCCGCGGCAAACCTGTCCGCGGCCCAGGCCCAGGAAGCGGCGCTGAAGGCCCAGCTTGAGCAGGTGCAGCAGCGCTTTGACGTGGGCCTTGTGGCCATTACGGACGTTTATGATGCCCAGGCGGCCTTCGATACGGCCGTGGCCGACCGCCTCGCCTTCGACGCCGCGAAAAGCGTCGCCCTCGAAGCCCTCTCCGTGCTCACGGG
>JADHNU010000011.1 GCA_016779325.1 Pseudomonadales bacterium | reverse complement strand
ACCACCTGAATCCATCCCGAACTCAGAAGTGAAACGGTCTAGCGCCGATGGTAGTGCGGGGTTTCCCCGTGTGAGAGTAGGTCGTCGTCAGGCTTTAAACGAAAGGGGGCTAGCCGGAAGGCTAGCCCCCTTTTTCTTTGTAGCGCAGAGCGCGCGTTTTTGTCCAACGTCATGGTCCAGCGATGTCTTCGTGCTAGCTTAAGCGCCTTTCTAAAGCGTGGGAGCTGCAAAATGGTGCGTTGGTTTCTTGGACTGGTTGCCTTTCTGACCCTGGGTGCCTCGTCGGCCTGGGGTGCCGACGATCCGGTTGCGGCAGCGCCTCGCTCCCCCGAGCTGGATCGCAGTCGTCCTCTAACCGCCCTGGGCTTCGGCTCCTGCTTGCATCAGGATCGCCCTCAGCCGATTTTTGATGCCATCAATGCGCGCGCCTGGGATGTCTTCTTGATGATCGGGGATAACGTTTACGGCGATGCGACGCCTCCAGCGCTCGATGAGCTCGCCGAGGCCTATGCGGTGGCCGCTCAGGCAGAGGGCCTCAATACGCTACGCGCCCGTACGCCGATGCTTGCCACGTGGGATGACCATGATTATGGCGCTAACGATGCGGGGGCCGATTTTCCTGGACGTAACCAAGCTGAGGCGCTGTTTCATCGTTTCTGGCATACCCCGGAAGACAGCATCCTGCGGCACCGCGAGGGGCTTTACTATGACGAAAACCTTGGCCCGGAAGATCGGCGAGTCCAGCTGATTTTTCTGGATACGCGGAGCTTCCGCAGCGGCCTCGTTCCCACGGATGAGCGCAACGCCCCGGGAAAGGAGCGCTACGTACCGGACGATAGTCCGGCGAAGACCGTTCTTGGCGCGGCGCAGTGGGCTTGGCTTGAGGAGGTATTAGCAGAGCCTGCAGCCCTCCGGATCGTCGTCTCTTCGATTCAGGTGTTGGCAGACGGGCATGGTTGGGAAGCTTGGCGTCTATTTCCAAGGGAGCAGACGCGATTGCTTGCTACCCTGGGCGCTAGCGAGGCGCCGGTGGTGGTGCTGTCCGGCGACCGGCATCGTGGAGGCCTTTACCAGTATGCCCTGGATGATGATCGGCGCTTGGTCGAACTGACCTCCAGTTCCCTGAACTTTGCCATTCCTGGTATCGAGGAGGAGCCTGGGCCCCGTCGCCTCGGCCCGACCTATCGTGATGAGAACTTTGGCGCCGTGGAGATTGCTTGGGAGACAGGGGGGTTCGAGCTTGCCCTTTACGATCGAGCGGGTCTGACCCTAACCAGTTACCATGGTGCGCTCAGGCTGGATCAGGAGTAGGGCATGGAGCTCGGGTATGCGGGCAAGGGTGTGGTGGTCACGGGGGGCACGGGCGCACTCGGACGGGCGGTTGTGGGACGCCTATTGGAGGCCGGCGCGGAGGTTTGGATTCCGGTTTTTGATTCTTCGGAGCTTGAATCTTTCCCCTTTGCCGGGCATTACGCAGTGCATACGGAAGAGGGCGTTGACCTGACCAGCCCTGACGCGGTGGGCGCGTTCTATGGCTTACCTAAAGCCCTCTCGGCCTCTATTCATATTGCCGGCGGCTTCGCCTTTACGCCCCTATCCTCCCTGACTCAGAACGATCTTGAAGGCCAGTATCGATTGAACGCACTCACTGCGGCACTTTGCTGTCAGGCCGCAGCGGCCTCTATGACGAGCGGTGGTCATCTCCTCAATGTGACGGCCCGCCCAGCGCTCGACCCGGCCGGCGGCCCGCATCTTGCGGCCTACACCATGGCGAAGGCTGCGGTGGCCGCGCTCACCCAATCCTTGGCCAGTGAATTGAGGCCCCAAGGCATCGGGGTGAATGCCATTGCGCCGTCGGTCATTGATACGGCGGTGAACCGAGCCGCCATGCCCGATGCGGACTGGTCGTCCTGGGTGAAGCCGGAGGACGCGGCAGACGTCATCGTGTTCCTGGCGTCGCCGCGTAATCGCGTGGTCAGTGGCGCATGCGTTCCCGTTTACGGGAACGCCTAGAGCCTAGGCCTTAAGGCTGCGCCGGGCTTCCACGGCGTCTGCCAGCTGCTGAAGCATGAGTTCCGTCCCTTCCCAGCCCACACAGGCGTCGGTGATGCTTTGGCCATAGGTCAGAGGTTGACCGGGCTTGACGTCTTGCCGCCCAGCGACGAGATGGCTTTCTATCATCACGCCGCACAGGCCGTCGCTGCCCTGGCGGAGTTGGTTGCAAACGTCCTCGCAAACGAGGTGCTGTCGCTCCGGGTCCTTCTGGCTGTTTGCGTGGCTAAAGTCCACCATGACGCCGCGCTTAAGGCCAGCCTTGCTCAGCTTTGCCACGGTAGCGGCGAGGTGCGCGGCATCAAAGTTGGGCTTTCCCCCACCGCCACGGAGAATGACGTGGCAGTCGGTGTTGCCGGCCGTCGAGAAGATCGCGGAGTGCCCGTCCTTGGTAACGGATAGGAAACTGTGCGGGTGCCCCGCGGAGTTCACTGCGTCCACGGCAACCTGGATGGCGCCGTCCGTGGAGTTCTTGAAACCCACGGGGCAGGACAGAGCAGAGGCGAGCTCCCGATGCACTTGGCTTTCCGTTGTCCGAGCGCCGATTGCACCCCAGGAGACGAGGTCGCTCACATATTGGGGGGTAATGGGGTCGAGGTATTCCGTACCCGCCGGCAGGCCCGCTTCCGCAATATCTAACAGGAGTTGGCGGGCTAGGCCTAAGCCCCGGTTAACGTCGTAAGAGTCGTTCAGATCCGGGTCGTTAATGAGCCCTTTCCAACCCACAATGGTCCGGGGCTTCTCGAAATACACGCGCATGATCACTTGCAACGCACCCTTGAGCCGATCCGCAAGGGGCTTGAGCTTCGCGGCATACTCCCGCGCGGCATTGGGATCATGAATCGAGCAGGGGCCGACGATGACAATAAGCCGATCGTCTCGACCGTGAATGATATCCGCTGCTGCCTTGCGGGCTTCAAAGACCAGGCGCGACGAGGCAGAGCTGATGGGCAAGCGATTGATTAACGCGTTCGGCGCGATGACCTGCTCCATACCCGTAATGCGGACATCATCGGTGGTAAATTTCACGGGCCCCCTCCTAGACGCCGCGCATGCGCGGCGGGGAAAAATTGAGCGCAAAGCCTACCGTGCCGGGAGAGATGCGCAAGCCCTTTTCCTCGGCCGAGCGTACCGAGTGGGGGTGTACACTGTGGCCCATGGAGAACCTATGTCCCTAAGCTCTAAAAAAGCTGCGCGCCTCAGTGCCCTGGGCATCACAGCGTGGCGCCGCCGCGGAGTCATCGACGACGCGCCGACGCCGGCCATGCCTGAGTCCGCTGTTACCGAGCCCGCTGTTGCCGAGCCCGTTGTTGCCGAGCCCGTTGTTGCCGAGCCCGTTGTTGCCGAGCCCGTTGTTGCCGAGCCCGCGCGCCCCATGCCTGCGGCGCGGCCGGCGCCCTTCACCCCCGTGCCCCGTTTCGCCTTCGAATGCTGCGTAGTGGAAGATCACCTGCTTTTGGTCGATGCGGATGCTTTGACGGCGGGTCAGGGGGCTCGAGCGCAACTGAGCGAAGCCGCGGATGCCCTGAGGGTCCTCTATCTGCAATGTCATGGTGCCCTCCCCAAGGGCAAAATCGCTCGCCATCGTTTTGTCTGGCCCCAGCTAGAAGGAGAAGGGCTGACGCAAGATCAGGCGGCAGCTGAGGCGGCCCTCTTGGCCTATGTGGGACGGGTGCTCGCCGATAAGGGGCGTTTGCTGGTGTTGACCGCGGAGGAGGCTTCGGCGGCCGTGGCGGCTCAGCTTCGCGTATTGTCAGAGCAGCTGCCCCAAGCCCGCTTTCGAGCCGGGCGCATGCCAGTGGTTGAGGCTGAGCCTGGCCGTTCGCGCCAAGCCCTTTGGATGCGCATCCAGGGCGCGGACTAAGCATGGACGCCAAGGCGCAGTTGATGACCCTCGGCGACTTACCGGCGGTGCTGGAAAATGAGCGCGCCGCCTATTTCACGCCCTGGGCCGAATCGCACTTTAGGGACAGCCTCCGTCAGGCGCACGAGTGCTGGGTGCTTCGTCTCGGTGGGCAGCTTGTGGGGCATGGGGTTCTAAGCGCCGTGGCCCATGAGGCAGAGCTATTGAATCTGTGCGTGGCGCCTGGGGCCCAGGGGCAAGGCCTGGGCGCTGCGCTGCTCGCGCATCTGCTGGAGCGGGCCCGGGCCCGCGATTGCGACGAGATTTTTCTTGAGGTGCGAGACAGCAATCTTCCCGCGCGGCGCCTCTACCGACGCGCGGGATTCGAAGAAATTGGACGGCGTCGAGAGTATTATCCAGGCCCGATGGGCGCCGAGGATGCCCGTGTGTTGCGCAGGGAGCTGTGATGAACCCCCTCCATCGAAGAGACGCCGAGGCCTTCACGACCTTGGATCGCTCGGAAATTCGTGAACTGGCCCATCCCCAGGGTGCTCCCGTCGTCGCCCAGAGCTTGGCTGAGGCGCGGGTCTTTCCGGGCCAGGTGACGGTGCTGCATCGCCATCACCGGACAGAAGAGCTCTACCATATATTGGAGGGCGCTGGACTCATGACGCTGGGTAAGGAGCAGTTCCCCGTTTCCCCGGGAGAAACTGTCATTATTCCTCCAGGCACGCCGCACTGCATTGAGAACCCGGGCCCTCAGGTGCTCCGCTTTCTGTGCTGCTGTGCACCTGCTTACAGCGACGACGACACCGAACTGCTAAACGCGTAAGTCCATTCCCGGGAGAGAGTTCATGGCCAAGCAAGCGACGGAGGTCGCACGGCGGCGTACCTTCGCGATCATTTCCCACCCCGACGCCGGTAAAACGACGATTACGGAGAAGCTGCTTCTTCTTGGGGGTGCCATAAGCTTAGCCGGTACGGTGAAGGCGCGGAAATCGGATCGCCACGCGACGTCCGATTGGATGGCCTTGGAAAAGGAGCGGGGGATCTCCGTAACGACCTCGGTGATGCAGTTCCCTTATCGCGATGCCATGGTCAACTTGCTCGATACGCCCGGTCACGAGGATTTTTCGGAAGACACCTATCGGACCCTAACGGCGGTGGACTCGGCGCTTATGGTGATTGATGGGGCAAAGGGGGTCGAGCCGCGCACCATCAAGCTATTGGAGGTTTGTCGTCTTCGCGACACGCCAATTCTCACTTTCATCAACAAGCTGGACCGGGAGATTCGGGATCCGGTGGAGCTACTCGATGAGGTGGAATCGGTGCTGGCCATTGAGTGCGCGCCGATCACCTGGCCCATTGGCATGGGGCGGCACTTCCGGGGGGTTTATCACCTTCTGCGCGACGAAATTATTCTCTATACCCAGGGCCAGGGGCGCGTTGATGCGGAACGAGAGTGCATTTTGGGGCTGGAAAGCGAGGCGGCCAAGGCCGCCTTGGGCAGCGACTGGGAAACCCTGCGCGACGAAATTGAACTGATCCAGGGGGGCGGCCACAGCTTCGATCGGGACGCCTTTCTCGAGGGCACGCAAACGCCAGTCTACTTTGGCACGGCCCTCGGAAACTTTGGCATTCGGGAGATGCTTGATGGTCTAGTCGCCTATGCGCCGGCGCCCCAAAGCCGTCCGAGTGAAGCACGGGCTGTGGAGCCCGCGGAAACGGCCTTTTCCGGCTTTGTGTTCAAGATCCAAGCGAACATGGACCCCAAGCATCGGGACCGCATCGCCTTCCTGCGCGTGTGTTCTGGTCGCTACAGCCACAACATGCGCATGCGACACGTGAGACCCGGTAAGGACGTGCGTATTGCTGATGCGGTCACCTTCATGGCCGGCGACCGGGTGCAGGCCGAGGAGGCCTGGCCCGGCGACATTATCGGCCTGCATAACCATGGAACCATTCAAATCGGCGATACCTTCAGCGAAGGGGAAACGCTGCGCTTTACCGGCATTCCTAATTTTGCGCCGGAGCTTTTTAGGCGGGTGCGTCCTCGCGATCCGCTGCGCAGCAAGCAGCTTGAAAAGGGCCTAAAGCAGCTTGCGGAGGAGGGGGCCATGCAGGTTTTCCGCCCGCTAGATCGCAATGAATTGGTCGTTGGGGCCGTGGGGGTTCTCCAGTTCGACGTGGTGGCCTATCGCCTTCAAGACGAATATAAGGCCGACTGTCTCTACGACGGCACCTCGGTGGTGACGGCTCGCTGGGTGGAAAGCGATGATCCCGTGGCCTTCGAGTCCTTTAAGCGTCGTGCGGGAGATCAGCTTGCCCTGGACGGCGGCGACCACCTCACGTTTCTGGCCACCTCCCGGGCGAACCTGTCCCTCATGATGGAGCGCTTCCCCGAGGTGCGCTTCCGGGCGACCCGTGAGCACTGAGGCGCATGCCATCTGGGCGAGTCCCGAAGATCCAGCCTTCGCGGCCTTCGCAGCGCGGGAGGTCGCCGGCGACGCGACCCTGTTTGATGGGGCGCTGCTGATTGCCCATTGGCTTGCCGGGGCTTCCGTGGAGGACGCCTGCGAGGCCCCCCTTGGGGCCTGCTGCGAAGCGGCGAGCCGCTGGGTCGCGCCGCGCTTTGACGCGGCCACCAACGGCGAAGGGCTGGTGACCGCGCTGGCAACGGAGCTGGGTTACGCGGGGGATCAGGACCATTATGGGGCGCTGGAAAATAGCCGTATCGACCAGGTGCTGGCGCGTAAGCGGGGATTGCCGATCACCCTTGCCGCGCTTTATGCGGAGGTGGGTCGCCGTCTGGGCGTTGCTTTAACGGGCATTAATGCGCCGGGCCACTTTGTTCTGGCCATGAGCCAGGACCCCCGGGTATGGCTCGATCCTTTCGCAGGGACGACCCTTCAGGAAGCGGCTTTTCGGGAGCGCCTGCGCAGCCAGGGGGCGCCGGCGGTAGTGCTTTCTGCCCCCTTCCGGCCCTGCGACCCTCGCGGGTTGGTACTGCGCATGCTCGCCAATATTCAGCAGCAGCAGAGCGAGCAGCGCGCCTGGGCCCTCGCGCTGAGGGCCAGCGGAGCCCGTCGACGTCTCGCGCCCGCGCAGCTATCGGTTTTGTTTGACCATGTTCAACTTCTGCAGCGGGCAGGACAGCGCCATGAGGCGGAGGCGGCATTGCAGGCCGTTTTACCCAGCCTAGAGGGCCGGGCGGCGGAGTTGGTGATGGCCTGGCTCGCCCAGCTCCAGCGGGGTCAAACCCGCCATTAGGGTTAGGTCATATCTTCAAAGGGATTGGCCATGGCCAAGCTGACCGGATGATCAAAGCCGGGGATGATAATCGCCTCATCGCTCAGCGTGAGATCTGGTCCATCCACAACCCCTTCCCCAAAGCGATAGATCGGCGCCTGGAGCGCCTCACTCATGGCTCGATCGTAGCCGCGGCTGGCTTCCTGGACGGCTTCGTTGCGTCCGCGCCATGCAGCGAGGGCTTGGCTGCCGTGGCGAGCCCCCAGCATGCGCTGGGTTTGCTCTGGCGAGAGAACGAGCCCCGTCGCATTATTGCCGCCGAAGCCCTTGGAGTTCAGGAGCACGGCATCGAGGCTGCCCGCTCCCACGGTTTCGTGGGTGAGGGGGAAATGGAGCTTGTCTTGGTGCACGTCCTCGGCGATGTGATCGATGGTGGTGATGCCGGGGATAATGCCGTGGGCAAAAGTACCTAGGGCGCTCGTGAGCTGATCGCCCGCGGCCGGTGACAGGGAATGGCCGAGATAGGCTTTGATGGCCGCTACGGGCCAGCGGGCAATGCCGAAGCTCCGAGCCAGCTCGCTCATGATGTGGCTTTCCGTGACCCGATTCTGCGGGGTACCGGTTCCGTGCGCGTGGATGTAGCTGCGCTCCAGGCCCCGCTGGCCCAGCATGCTGCGGAGCAAGCCAAGGGCGCGGCCGACCGTGAGGTAGTTGCCTATGCCCGGGCCCGGGATCGATTTCTTATAGCCATCGGCGTAAATGAACACCTCCGGTACGGCGCCGAGGATATTGGCGCCGAGCTCTAGGGCAAGGGCGTCGTCCACGAGCACGGAAAACACCGCAGATTCCGACATTACAAAGCCGCAGTTGTCGGAGAAGGGCCGGCAGGCCCGGCGGTAGTCGGGCGTGCTTGCGCTGTCGAGGCGCATGAGCGCTTCGTCCTCAGCCAGGGCGCCCATGGTGCGGTAGCCCTCGATGATCTCGGGCAGGATGGGGGCTTCTGCGCAGCCGACCAGGACCACGCGCCGGCGGCCCGAGCGTATATCGTCTACGCCCTGGCGGAGGTTGTAGAGGTAGGTGGCGCAGGCGCCGATATTGGCCCCCGTGCTGCCGGCACTGCCGAGCACGTAGGCGTTGACGAAGTCGGCGGGCATTTGCGGCAGGCCCAGGGGCAGCTGCTTAGAGCTGACGCGCTTGCCAAGCAGGGCGGCCTGCATCAGGCCGCCATTGCCGTTTTGATCGAGTTGAGTCATGGCCGAGCTGGCGTAAACCGCGATTTCATCCGGGGCCACGGCTTGCCGGAGCGTTTCCCAGGGTATCCCGGCGCTGCCAAGGGCATCGGACGCGGCGAAAATGGTCATGGCCAAGCCCCGGGGGTGGCTCCGGGAGGCATAGAGTTTGTCCGGCTCAAACCCCGTGGGGAGCTGTCCGGCCGCTTGCACCCGCGATTGGCGCGCTTCTGTCACAAAGGCGGGCAGGGGACTCTCGCATTGCACCCGAACCGTGTCGTCATCTAGGGCCTGGACGGACCATCCCTGGGGGAGCGTCTCGGGTAGCTGGCGCTTTCTTAGGGTAAAGGTCAGGGGTTGGCCATCGGCGCCGCCGAGGTTCAGGGCGCGGTGCTGAGGGATAGCCTCCACGTCCATGTGCTGCGCTTCGATACGACGGATGAGGCTGTGATCTCGCAAGTAGGCGCGCTTTTCTGAGGAATCTTCTTCCCCCATGAGGGTTGCCAACGCCTTCCAGGTTTCGTCAGCCGTGGCCGTGGGCAGAGCGTCTATCACCGTGCGCCGGTAGGCGTGGTGGCCGGAGATCCGACCTGCAGGGTTTACCCCGCCCGCTGCGATGAGTACCGGTAGGCGCAAGGTGCGGTCTCCTTATCCCGTGTTCGAAGTCATTAAAGTGTAGCTTTGGCGCCGGCACAGGTGCCAGCGCTGCTGCGCATTTGAGGTGCAGTCCGTCGTCGTCCCTGCTCGAATTTAGAGCAGCTCCACCGCCAGCGCGGTGGCTTCCCCGCCGCCAATGCACAGCGAGGCGATGCCTCGGCGACCACCGGTGCGACGGAGGGCGTGAATCAAGGTGACGACGATGCGTGCCCCGGAGGCCCCAATGGGGTGCCCGAGGGCACAGGCGCCGCCGTGAATGTTGACCTTGTCCCCATCCAGGCCAAGCCCGTCGATCGCCAGCATGGCGACCATGGCGAAGGCTTCGTTGATTTCAAAGAGATCCACGCTGGCGAGATCCCAGCCTGCGCGCTCGGCCACCTTGGCAATGGCGCCCAGGGGCGCGGTGGTAAAGGTTTCCGGCGCCTGGGCGTGGCTTGCGTGGGCAACGATCCGAGCCAGGGGGCTAACCCCCGCGTCCGCCGCGGCGCCTGCCGTGGTCAGCACCAGGGCGGCGGCACCGTCGGAAATGGAACTGGAATTGGCGGCGGTAATGGTGCCGTCGCTCTTGAAGGCAGGCTTTAAGCTTGGGATTTTTTCCGGCTTGCCTTTCAAGGGCTGCTCGTCCTCCGTCACCGTTTGGGTGCCGGCGCGGGTTTCGAAGGCGACGGGCACAATTTCATCGCTGAAGGCGCCGGCACTTTGCGCCGCCCGAGCCCGTTCCAGGGAGCGGATGGCATAGGCATCCATGGCTTCCCGGGTGAGCTGGTGGGCATCGGCCGTATCCTGGGCAAAGCTGCCCATGGCGCGCCCCGTGTAAGCGTCCTCCAACCCGTCGAGGAACATGGTGTCATAGACCCGATCGTGGCCCATGCGCAGTCCGCTCCGCGCTTGCGGCAGGAGATAGGGTGCCCCGGTCATGCTTTCCATGCCGCCGGCGACGATCCATTGCTGACTTCCCGCCTTGAGACTGTCATGGGCCTGCATGAGGGTTTTCATGCCGGAGCCGCAGACCTTGTTGAGGGTGACGGCGCCGCAGTGCTCCCCGAGCCCGGCCCCCCGTCCCACCTGCCGTGCCGGGGCTTGCTTGAGGCCCGCCGGCAGTACGCAACCCATAAGAATCTCGCCCACGGCCTGGGGATCGATGCCCGCATCGGAAACCGCCGCGCGCACCGCTTGGATACCCAGCGCCACGGCGCTTTGGCTGCTTAAGCTGCCCTGAAAGGCGCCCATGGGTGTGCGGCGAGCACTGGCGATTACCACCTCATTTGCGTTCATGCTGCGTTCCTAAGCAAGGGAGTTTCCCGCATGGTAGCAGGGCTACCGCCATCGTGGACAAAGGACGCTCGGGCGGCGACACTCTTGCGCCGGAGGCGGGGCCCCCGCTTCACTTTCCCCAATTAAAGGAGCTACGCATGTCTGAAGCTGCTGCCAAGGCCCTCAGCCTATTCCAAACGGTCGTGGGCAAGCCCGATGCGCCCAGTGAGTGGCTTGAAGTGGACCAAGACCGAATCAACCTCTTTGCCGATGCCACCTTGGATCACCAGTTCATTCACATTGATCCCGTGAAAAGCGCTGAGCTCTCCCCCTATAAGGTGACCATCGCGCATGGATTCCTGACCCTGTCCTTGCTGCCGTTTTTGACCGCAAAGATTCCAGCGCAGGTTCCTGAGGCCTATGCAGGTACGGTGATGGGCGTGAACTATGGCTTAGACAAGGTGCGCTTCCCGAATCCGGTCAAGGTGAACGCAAAGGTGCGGGCCCATCGGGAGCTCATGGAGGTGACGCAGGTCGCGCCGAATACGCTCCAGCTCAAGAACAAGATCACCATCGAGATCGATGGGGAAAGCAAACCGGGCTGTGTGGCGGAGTTCCTAACCCGCGTGATCTACGCCTAGGTTTCTAGGAAGCGCGGCAGCAGCTCGGCGAAATTGCAGGGCTGGTGTCGCGCGTCTAGCTGGGCTTTCAAGATCCTCTCCCAGCCCGTGCGACAGGCGCCCTGGGAGCCCGGCAAGCAGAAAATCATGGTGCCATTGGCCAAGCCTGCCACCGCGCGGGATTGAATGGTTGAGGGCCCGATCTCCTCAAAGGATTGCCAGCGGAAAAGCTCCCCAAAGCCTTCAATGACCTTATCAAAGAGGGGCAAGAGGGCCTCCGGGGTGCTGTCTCGACCCGTGAATCCGGTGCCGCCGGTGGTGAGCACCACGTCGATCGCGGGGTTGGCAATCCAGGCCGAGACCACCGCGCGCATGGCGTAGCGATCGTCTCGGCAGAGTTGTCGATCGGCTAGGTCGTGTCCCGCCGCCTGGAGCGCGGAGGCGAGATAGTCCCCCGAACGATCCTCGGCGAGCGAGCGGCTGTCCGAAAGGGTCAGCAGGGCAATGCTTAAGGGGAAAAACTCTGCGGCCATGACGCCCTCCATTTCATTTGCATCCCCCGAAGGACCGTCGCATTCTTCGGAACAACAATGATTTAAGCACAGCCTTAGGGGACAAAAACAATGAGTGCAGCGAAGGAATCGACAGGGCAAACGCAAAGCAGCGGTGTGCTCGGGGGAGGCCGCTTAGCGCCGCCGACCTTTGCCACCGTCGGGGAGGCTCGGGCCCATCTCAAAACGCGCCTCGCGGCGGCGTTCCGTCTCTTCGCCTTTTACGGCTTCGACGAGGGGGCTGCGGGCCACATTACGGTTCGCGATCCCGAACACCCCGATCATTTCTGGGTGAACCCTTTCGGTCGCCATTTCAGCCGCCTTACCCCGGCGGACCTGATTTTAGTGAATCACGGCGGAGAAGTGGTGGAAGGGGAGGGCATGGTCAATCAGGCGGCCTTCGCCATTCACTCCCGGCTCCATGCGGCGCGTCCTGACGTCACCGCGGCGGCCCACTCGCACTCCATCTACGGTAAAGCGCTGGCCGCGATCGATACGCCGCTTCTGCCCTTTTGCCAGGATGCGTGCGCGTTCTTCGAAGATCATGTCATTCACGAAGCTTACAGCGGTGTGGTGCTGGACGCGGAGGAAGGGGACGGCATTGCTGAATCCCTCGGTAATAAGAAAGCCGCAATCCTGAAGAATCATGGCCTTTTGACCGTGGGCCAAACGGTTGATTCCGCCGCCTGGTGGTATATCGCTATGGAGCGCTGTGCTCAGGCCCAGCTGGCCGCGATGGCAGCAGGCACGGTCGCAAGCCTACCACCGGAAGTGGCACGCCATACCCGCGGCCAGGTGGGCTCGGAGGTGGCGGGCTGGTTCAGCTTCCAGCCCCTTTTCGAGATGATCGCTGCGCGGGAGCCTGACCTCTTCGGTTAGGGTTTCTGCTGTTTGCTTGCCCCCTCTTCGGCCTTTAACATTCGGGGGTTTTGGCCATCGGCGTGGCCTTGTCCGTGCTCGGAGTAGGCCACGCCCTTTTCCACCGCTAACTCGAATTCATAAGCCAATAAACACGGCAGCTTGGGCCCCACGGGGGCAAGGGGAAAGCCATCTATGGCGCACTCTGAGGATCGTGTCGACCAGCTCTTTTTGATCGCAGAGAAGTTGGCAAAGGATTTTTCTCTCGTCAGCGAAAAGGACAAGGCCCAGGTACAAGATCACGTCCGCGGGCTCCTGGATGAGGATGTGGTCCGTCGCCAGTGCGAGGCCCTGAGCCAGCTGGATATTGATAGCTACATCGAGCGCTGCGTGGCGCCAGCGGAGGCCCCGGGGCGCATGAGCGCCAAAACGCTCATCCCCCGGCTGGGCTCTCGGGTTACGCTCGTAGAAGAGGATGGCCCTTTCTACAGCGCCGTGGTCACCATGACCTTCCCCCGAGGGACTCGAGAGATTGGGTTCATAGCTCAGGATCGCAGTGTGGCCAACGGCGTGTGGATGCCCCGGCATCATTTGGCTGCCGCGCGTCGCCTCGAGATGTGGTCGAAGCGCAATATGCCGGTGGTGAGCTTCATGGATACCCCGGGGGCCGATGCCGGCGCAGAGGCCAACGCCGAGAACCAAGCCCATTCCATTTCCCGTCTGATTGCGGAAATGTGCAATGTCGATGTGCCCACGGTGGGCATTATCCTTGGCCTGGGCTACTCCGGCGGCGCCATCCCCTTAGCTGCGTCAAACCTTATCCTGGCCGTGCGCGATGCGGTGTTTAACACCATCCAGCCCAAGGGCTTGGCGAACATCGCCCGTAAATACAACCTCTCCTGGCAGGAGTGCGCAAAGCTGGTGGGCGTATCGGCCTACGATCTTTACGCGCAGGGCAATATTGACGGCATCGTAGATTATGTTCCCGGGGAAGATGATGCTCAGCTGGAGAAGCTGCGTTCCGCCATCGTAACGGGCATCGAATTCATCGAAAACAAGACCCGCAGCTTTGTGGCAGAAAATCCCTACATCATTGATCACTACCGCCGGAATCTGGATCGCTATCTGAATCCGTCGGCGCGCCTGCACGCAAACGAATCGACTGCCGCGCTGGCGCTTGCGTCGGCGCCTACGGAGTTCAGCAACGTTTTCGGCGTGGCCTATCGCTATCTGCGTTATCTCGGCGTGCGTAAACGGATTCGCTCGACCACCACCAAGCAATACGGACGGTTAGCGGAAGCCGAAGTGCCCAAGGGCGAGCTGGCGGAACGGGCGGACCGGGAGCGCCGTCGCGCTTTCCTCTCCTGGCTCCAGGATCCGGAGAAGCTGGTTTACGACGACAGCCTCGCCCGGGCGTGGAAAAACTATCAGGAAAAGAAGCAGGCGGTGCACGATGAGCGCGGCCGCCTCGCTCAGCTGATTTTCGGCGAACCGAAAAAAAATTACGAAGATGCGCGGGCGACGCTTCTGAGCACGGTCCTCGCGTACTTGTACAATCGCTGGAAGAGTGAGGCGCGAGGGAACCTAGAGGCCCTCATGGCCCAGCTCGCCGATCCCGCCGCCACCCGGCAGCTGCTACGGGTCGCCGATCTCCCCCAGGCTCGAGATCTGCTAGTGAGCCTGCGCAGCGATGACAGCGACGTGGCGCGCTATCTTCGCGAGCAGTTCTCCCATGACGCACGAAAGCTGCTATCGAAGCGGGGGCTGGCGGACAAATCCGATGGTTACCTGCAGAGCGCTCTGGCGGCGGAGCTGAATTACTGGCTTCAGCGCACAAACCCCTTCGCCGATGATGCCTTGCCCCTCTCCGTAGTGCCGGAAGCGTTTCGTAGCGAAGCCCTAAGGCAAGCCGCGCCGGGCTCCGCAACCCTGCTGGCAGCGCTTCGGGGCATGCTGGCGGAAGCCTTCTCCGGGTCCGTGCAGGCTCGCGGTCCCGCTGGGGCCCCCGTGGGCATTTCCGATCTCACCTTGCTGGATGTGTTGTTAACGGAGGAGCTTCGAGAGGACTTCATCGAGGAAGGGCGAAACCTGCTCCTCTTCGATGCGCTCTACGACGCTGTGCTGCAAAACCTCGATCTCGTCGCGGAAGAGGCCAACAAGAATCGCGCCCTGTCCTACGACTCCATGGCGGCGCTGCTGGATCGCGCTCTGAAGAGGGTGACGGCCCAGCTGGGCTTGAAGGATGGGACGGGGCTTGCGGACGCGCACTTCGCGTGGCTGGAAAAGATGGAACAGCACGGGCGCCGGAGCGATTTTCTCCGCACCGTCGAAGAGTGGAAGAAAGCCAGCTTCCCCCACCTCTCGGATACGCTCCTGGTCATCGTGACCTTCCTCTTCGATCGCCTGATCCCCACCTATGGGGCCAGCGTGAAGGAGGGCCGTCGTTACGACGGGCGCATCGCCCCGCGAAACATCGGGCGCCGCAAGGATTTTTGGTACCGCCTTACCCTGGCCTACCGGGACTTGCTCATCCAGGAAGTTTTAAGCGCAGACAAGCGCCTGAAGAACACCGCCCCGGATGCCTTCGTTGAACGCTTCTTCGATAACTTCACGTCCCTGCACAATGATCGCCTCTCGTCTGATCCGGTGCAGTTCCCGGGCTTCCGGGTTTCCATTGAGCAGGCCTTGGCCGCCGGCCAAATCCCCTGCGGGATCGTCACGGGGCTTGGAGAGTTTCGGGGCGAAGAGGGGCCGCTCCGCTGCGGCGTTGTGATCTCCAATGTGGCGTTCCAAGCGGGTTCCTTCGACATGGCCAGCGCAGAGAAGTTCTGCGAGCTGCTGGTGACCTGCGCGGAGAAGCGCTTACCGGTGCTCTGCTTCATCTCCTCCGGCGGCATGCAAACCAAGGAGGGAGCCGGAGCGCTCTTTTCCATGGCCGCGGTCAATGACCGCATTACGCGCTTCGTCCGCGATATCGATCTGCCCGTGGTGGTGTTCGGATTTGGCGATTGTACGGGGGGCGCTCAGGCAAGCTTTGTGACCCATCCGCTGGTGCAGACCTACTATTTCTCCGGCACCAATATGCCGTTTGCCGGGCAAATCGTAGTGCCCTCAAACCTGCCCAGCCACTGCACTTTGTCAAATTACCTCTCGCGGACCTCCGGGGCCATGCAGGGCCTCGTGCGCCATCCCTTCTCGGAGGGGTTGGACAGCGCCTTGGCGGCTGTGGATCCGGACATGCCTTTGCCCACGGACTCCCTGGAAACCGTTGTGGCTCGAGTGATGGCGGGCATCTACGTGGACGATTCGGCCACGGAAGCGGCGTCCAGCGCTGTGGCAAAGAGTGGCGATCCGACCCCCGTGAAGCGAACCCTCATTCATGCTCGGGGGTGTACCGCAGCCAAATTGGTTCGCGTGGCGCGGTCGGAAGGCATTGAGGTGGTGCTCGTCCAGTCCGATCCGGACATGGAGTCCACCGCAGCGGATATGCTGGGTCCGCAGGATCGCCTCGTATGCATTGGGGGCAATACCCCCGATGAGAGCTACTTAAATGGTCTTTCCGTGGTTCGGGTGGCGGAACTGGAGAAGGTCGACTCCCTCCATCCGGGCATTGGGTTCCTTTCTGAAAATGCGCAGTTCGCGGAGCTATGCCGCAACCACGGCATTAACTTCATTGGGCCTCCGGTGACCTCCATGGAAACCATGGGCAATAAGTCCAATGCAATCAGTACGGCGCGGAGCCTTGGGGTCCCCGTGGTGCCCGGCTCCTACGGGATTTTGACTAGCGTCGAGCGGGCCGCGCAGGTGGCCGAGGACATTGGTTATCCGGTGCTCATTAAGGCTGTTCACGGCGGCGGCGGTAAGGGTATCCAGGTCGTTGAAAGGCCAGAGGCGTTCCATGATCTCTTCCATCAGGTGCAGGCGGAGGCCCGGAACGCCTTTGGTAATGGCGATGTGTACCTCGAGAAGTTCGTGACCTCCATGCGCCACATCGAAGCGCAGCTGCTTCGTGACCATCACGGTAACGGGTTCGTACTGGGTATCCGAGATTGCTCTGTCCAGCGGGACAAGCAAAAGGTGGTAGAGGAATCCGGTTCCACCGCGCTCTCTCCGGAGCTTGAGGCGAAGGTGCGGGAAAGCACCTTGGCGCTCGCTCATGAGGTGGATTACGTTGGGGCCGGCACCGTCGAATTCATCCTCGACGTGGTGAACAACGCCGTTTACTTCATGGAGATGAATACCCGCCTGCAGGTTGAGCATCCGGTGACGGAAAAGGTGTGCGGCGTAGACATCGTCGCCCAGCAGTTCCGCGTCGCCGGCGGCGCATCGATCAAAGATCTCGAGGTGGGTAACAACGGTTATTCCATTGAGGTCCGTTTGAACGCAGAGAAGGTTGCCCAGGTGGGTGACCGTTTGGTTTTCCGCCCCGACCCGGGCGAGATCACTGAATGGGTAATGCCCGACGATCCGGCCATCGACATCATTGCCTCTGGGGGTCAGGGCAAGGTGATATCGCCCTTTTATGACTCCATGGTGGCGCAGATCATCGTTCACGGTGCGGATCGCCACGGCGCTGCGGAAAAACTGGCCACCTATCTCGATGGCGTTCGGGTTAAGGGGATCTGCACGAACCTCGCGCTGCTTCGGAAAATTCTCCGCGACGACGTGTTCCTGTCAGGAGATTACGACACGAGCTATCTACCGAAATTCCTCAGCACCCTGGATGCCAGTGCGCTTATCGAGGAAATCGAGCGCGAGGCGGGTAAGGACAGCAGCGCTGTTTCCCTGGAGGCCCTGGCCATTGAAGGCAGTGACGAGCTCAAGGTGCTGTCCCCGTCCACGGGTATCTTTTACATCACGCCGTCACCGTCGGAGCCCCAGTATGTGTCCGTTGGTGAGGAAGTGTCCGTCACCAAGACACTTTGTCAGCTGGAGGCGATGAAGATCTTCTCGCCGCTGACGCTGGCCAGCTTTAATCAGACAGACCAAGCGCTTTATCCGGAAGGGCAGCGCTACGTGATCACCCGCATTAACATCGCCAATGGGCAGCAGGTGAACGCGGGAGACTTGCTCTTTGTGGTCAAGCCGAAGCCCGCACTGGAATCAGCGGCTTAAGGGTGCCGCTAAAGAAAAAGGGCCCCGCGGGGCCCTTTTTGCATTAGGCGCAGGCCCTAGGCGGCGCCATCAAAAAATTCCTTGAAGCCTGCCGGGGCGTAAGGTCCCACCACAATTTGCTCGAATACCCCGATGCCCTGGCGGGTGCCGTCCGTGGCCTTCACGATTTGCTGAGTGTGGAGGTTCTCCCGGGCGAGGGGATCAAGCTGGCGGGGGTCAAAGCGTTCATAGCCCGTGGCCAGCTCGCCCTTCCACATGCCCTGGCCCCATTCCGGATGGCCATAGCCCAGTCCCTTCATTTGGAACTTCAGCCCGGGGGTGAGCGCAATCGTGCGGAGGTCCCCCTCGAGAGGGACCAGATCAATTTCCACTGATTCCGCCAGCCGCGTGCCCTTATGGTAGCGAATGCGATGGCGCGCCGTGGCCATGCGCGTGTCCTGGGCGTCGCCTTGTAGAGGTACGGCTTCGGGACCGGCAAAAAGGGGCGCCGTAAGCCCCTCCCGAACCAGGGCCTCGCCCTTGGGGCCGTCGAAAAAGATGGCATGGCTCACATGGTCCTCCCAGAACAGGGGGGCCCACATAAAGGCGATCCCCTTGGGCATGACCGGCGCGCCACCGCCTTCCGGCTCGCCTACGGTGCGTACGCCCCAGGAGCGATCTTTGGTGCCTCGAGCGGTAGCCGCCTCAACGCGAATTTCTCCATCGGGGGTGACGAGGGTGCCTTCCCAGCAGCCGAACTGGTCGAAGCGCGTGGCGTCCATCACCGTGCGCGTGCCCTGAAAAAGCGTCTGGCGCGCCTCCTGGATGCCCGCCGTGCGGGTTGAGAAGAGGAGATCGCACGCCAGACCGGATTCGTTGTCTTCAAGGATCAGGCGGGTCTTCCGAAGGGGTTCGACCACCTCGAGGCGCAGGGGCCCAACGCTCATGTCGGTGCGCTCCGCGGGGGCGCGCCGGGAGCCGTAAAAGCAATGCTGAAGACCGCCCTCGGTGACGGTGGAAAAGGCCGCATCGAGGATGCCCCGGTGGGGATAGATCGCCATGCCGAAGCCAAAGTACCAACTGCCATCGTCGGCGTAGCCGTTGAACCACGTGCGATCGTAGACGTTGCGGTCGCTGGTGGCTGGATAGGCGAGGGGCAGGGGGGTTTGATGAATCGGATAATCGTCGAGGGCGTTCAGCATGAGGGTCTCTCCTCCGGGGTCGAGCGCCCAACCTTACCCCAGCGCCTTGCCGGGCCCTAGGACGAAAGCAGGATCAGGGCGCCAGAGGCCATGGCAATAAGCCCAAGGCCCTGCACGAGACGCCGGCTCCAGCGGTTGAAAGCGGCGTCGCTCCAGCGCTTGAGCAGCCGCGTGCCAACGGCCGTGCCGGCGATGGCTACGGGTCCGAGGGCCAGGAGCAGGGGCCAGGAAAGGGCGTTGGAGGGCTCGTGCTGCCACAGTAGGGGGCCATACACGCCCAGCTTCGCGCCGTGGCCGAGGCACTGGGCAAAGCCCTTGGTGGCGACGGTGGCTTCCCGGCTCCGCGCGCCGCGCAGAAAGAAGCTGTCCAGCAGGGGACCGGAGGCGCCAGCAAACAGCTGGCCGCCGGTGACCAGGAGGCCCGCGCAAAAGCTGTGTAGGCGATGCTCGAAGCGCAGGGCGAAGCGCGGCGGAATAGCGAGGGCGGCGAAGGGCGTGGCGCCCAGGAGCATGAGGAGCACCCCCTTCGAGGGGAACCAGGCCACCCACTGCACCAGGGCGACGGTCAGCAAGACCCCGGCCCCATAGGCGCCGAGCCCGCGCCAATGGATCGCTCGCCACAGAAGGCCGGCCCGGGCGCCATTCGCAAAGCCCTGGGCGACGGCGTGGATGACCATGGCCTCGGGAATGGGCAACAGCAGGGCAAGCAGGGCAATCAGGATCATGCCACCGGCCATGCCGAAGATCCCGGATAGGGCTGCGGTGGCCGCCACCGCGAGCAGAATCAGCACGGTCATTGCTAGGGTTCGGTCCCTGGTCTTCTCTTGGCCGCGATCATACACTCGGCTACCTATTCTTTTTAGGAATGAATTGGGTGATTGAGAATCTCGAAACGCTTGTGACCCTCTCGAAAACGGGCACCATGATGGAAACGGCGACGGTGCTCAAAATTTCCCAATCGGCCGTCAGCAAGCGCGTAGCCGCCCTCGAGCGCCAATACGACCGGGCCCTCGTTGAGCGCCGCGGTCGGCGCGTTGTGCTCACGGCCTATGGCACGCGCCTGGTGGAGAAGGTCACCCCCTTACTCACGGAGCTGCGGAGCGTATTCCTTGAGGAGCCCACGCTGCAGCGGGGCAAAATCATTCTGGGCGTTTCCGAGGCCATCTTGGCCAGCTGGGCACCGGCCCTCTTTGCGCGGGTGCGGGATCGGCTGCCGGAGGTGGAGTTTGAGTTTCACGCGCAGCGTTCGCCGGTTGTCCTCGACCGGATTCGGTCCGGGGAATACATGGTGGGGCTGTGCACCGGGTCGGCGGAAGCCGACCATGATCTGGTCTCGGAAGTACTGCGGCTCGAGCCCATGGTATTGGTGCCGTCGGCGCTGAAGCCCTTCACACCGCCGGCGACGGGGGAGCTTCCCGTCATCACCATCGAATCGCGCAGCGGTGCCTGGGCGTCCATTGAGGAGGCCATGCGGCGGCTGAATATTCGTCGGGAGACCTCGCTCGAATCGTTTTTCTCCGTCGCTCAGATGGCCCTTGCGGGCTTTGGCCATGGCCTCATTCCCCGGGGGGTGGCGCGCACCCTAGGCATTCCCCTAGATCAATGCTTTGACCTTGGCGACCGGGGATTGGCGCGTCCCGTGCGCTTCGTGGCCCGTAAGTCCATGTTTCTCAGGCCGCTCGTGCAAAGTGTTTATGGGGCGCTGGCCGATGAGGCGCAGCGCCTCGATCGCTAGCCAAGCCCCCCGCGGCGCGGGCACACTCGCGCTTTTGCCGTTCTAGGAGTGTGGGCGATGACCGTGGTGCTACATCATTACGAGGGCTCTCTCTTTTCCGAAAAGATTCGTCTTATGTTCGGCTACTACGGGCTGGCTTGGCGAAGCGTCGAAATCTCTCCCATCATGCCTCGGCCTGACCTCATGCCCCTGACCGGGGGCTATCGCCGTACCCCGGTGCTTCAGCATGGCGCAGATATCTTCTGCGATACGCATGCCATCAGTGAGTACCTCGATGTGCTCTGTCCTGATAAAGCGTTGGTCCCCCCTGCGCTGGCGCACGGTGCACGGAGCCTTGCGGAGCGGGCCGACACCCATCTGTTCCAGGTGGCGGTGGCCCTGTGCTTTCAACCCGCGGCAGTGGCGCCCATGATGGCCGCGCTGGGGCCGGAAATGGCGGAGAAGTTTGCCGCCGATCGGGCTCAGCTCTCCGGGGGGCGAGGCAGCATTGCTGCCCTCAGCCCGGGGGCCGCCGAAGGCGCACTTCAGGCAACCTTGGCTCCCCTGGAACGCCAGCTGGCCGTGGCGCCTTATGTGCTGGGCGCGCAGCCGACGATTGCCGACTTTTCCGTCTACCATTGCCTTTGGCTGATCGCCCGGAATCCCGTGGTGTCCTCCTTGCTTGCCCCCTACGACGCGGTGCAGGGCTGGATGGGGCGGCTGGCAGCCTTCGGCCATGGCGAGGTCACGCCCATGAGCACGGGCGATGCGCTGGTTTTGGGCCGGGATAGCACGCCCGGGGCACTTCCCGCCGCCTGGGCGGGGGCCCCGGCGGTGGGGGCGGATGGCCCCGCCCTGGGGTCTCCGGTCTCCGTCACGCCGCTCGACTACGGCTGCATTCCGGTGATCGGCACCTTAGCCTATGCCACGGATCAGCTGTGTGGGGTCGATCGCGAGGATCCCGTCGCCGGGAAGGTGCGGGTGCACTTCCCGCGCGTGGGCTTTGAGCTGAAGGCTGAGACGACCTAGGGCGCCCTTGCGTCGTTGAGCGCCCAGTCGTAGCGATAGGCAAAGGGCCCTTCTACCGCCTGCAGGGGCGCGCGGAGGGCCTGCGGCGCAGCCGCGGCGAGGGCAGCGAGAAACGCGTCTCGGTGCTCAGGAAAATCGCTCCGATACCAATCAAAAATGCTCGACAGCGTGAGCTTCCCGGCCTCGAGGCTGAGTCCTCGGGGGTGCGCTAGATAGGCCTCTATGCCGGCTTGGAGCGCGGCCTCTAGCGTCTTAGCGTCGTAGGGCCTCGGCGCGAGATTGGGGCACCCGAGGGAGGCGCAGTTTAGGGCGAAATGCACCCGAGGCTCCTGGAACAGGGGGCGCAGGATGCGATGCTCGATCGCATTAAGGGACAACGCCTGGCCCTGCACGGTCAGGAGGGTTTCATCCCAGGGGCCGAAGCTCCAGGGCCAGCGCTTGATGTCGAGAATGCTGGAAATGGGATAGGCATCGAGGACGCGCGCCAGCGTCAGGCCGTTGTATAGGTTGGCCCAGAAGGCGAACTGGGCGTCGCGGCTTAAGCCGCCGGGGCCTCGCTGCGCTTCGGCGCGTAGCCATCGCCAAAGGGCTTCCTGATCGGCCTCGCTTACCGCCCCATAACGCACCCGGTGTATCCCATCAGGGTGCCTAGTCTCAAGGTAGCGATCGAGAAAGGCGGCGTAGAGGCCGGGCTCAGGTTGCCCTGGGCCGGGAGGCAGGGTTTCTTGAGCGCGTGGGGCAAAGGCCACGAGGGGGTCGCCATAGCCGAGGAAGGCGGCCAGCAAGGGCGCGGGGCACAGCGTGAGCAGCGTGGCGAGCGCAGTGCTACGGAAGGTCAACATGAGGGCTCCTAGGCGCTGAGGCCCACAGGGGACACAGATCGGCGCCGGTGAGGTGCGTCGAAAGGCCAGCGAGGTCGAAATGTCCCGTTTCCAGTCTCCTCGGATTCCAGCTTGCCCACCCGGGGTTTTGCCCCGTAGAGAAGGCAAGCCAGGCCTGTTGCAAGGTGGCCGCGAGCTGCTGCCGTACCGGATCGGCCCCGGCAAAGCGGACCACTGAGGGATGGGCGAGGGTGCCGAACAGGAAGGGCACGTCGAGGCCATGGCTTGCGCCAAGCTGGCCTCGAAGTGCCGGTGAGACGGCGTCAAAGCGATAAAGCCACAGGGCATCGGCGCCTTCCGCCCGGTGCGCCTCGCCGTAGGCCCGGGCGCGCTCTAGGGTGGGGACTTGGTAGTACAGGTCCGTTTCTGCGGCCGCGAGGGTTTGCCACGGCGGTTGCGGGCCAAGGGTCTCAAGGTAGGCGTTCCATAGTGCCCTCGGGTCCGGGCAGGGGCTGCGGCGGCGATGACTCAAGCCCTTCCGCAGGCGTCCCAGGGCCCCTTCTTGGGTGAGGGCCCGCTGGGGAAAGAGGAAGAGACGCTGCTCATGAGCAGTACAGCCCAGCAGCAGGGGAATGCCTCGGTGGGCCGCCGCCGCGAGGCCGGCTTCCTCCGTGGGGCCCAGGCCCGCCGCCCGCGCTTGAGGGCGAAACACACCGTGGCCTAGGGTCCCTCGGAGTGCCGTGTCTAAGTCCTGGCCGAGCTGTAACAGGGCCGGCAAGGTCAGCGCTTGGAGCGTGGGCAGGAGGGCAGGCGTACCCAGGTGGGCGCTGAGCCAGTGGTGGCAGCGCGCTACCGCGTCTGGGTCCAACCAGGGGCTCGTGGCGGCCGATTGCACCACGGCGCGCTGAAAGGTGTCTTCACTGCCTGCCAAGGTCAGCTGCGCCAGGATGCTCATGCCCCCGGCCGATTCCCCCATCACCGTGATCTGGTTTTCGTCGCCGCCAAAGGCGGCGATGTTCTCCCGTACCCAGCGCAAGGCGGCTTGCTGATCCAGCAGGCCGAGATTGGCGGCTTCAGCCAGGGGCGGAAAGCCGAGGAGGCCCAGGCGATAGTTGAAGGTCACCACGACCACGCCGAGGGTTTCGGCGAGATGGGTGCCATCGTGAAGGGGGTCTTGAGCATCGCCATTGGTGAAGCCGCCTCCATAAATCCATACCCAAACGGGATGGGGCCCAGGGCTCGCGGGTACCGTGATATTCAGGTGGAGGCAGTCTTCGCTGACGTCCCCCACGGGGCGGAGGGCGAGGGCGCGCCCGGCGCGCTGGGGGGGCGCCGGCCGGGGCGCCAAGGCCTGCCAGCCCTGAGGCGCGATGGGCTGAGGCGGCTGGAGCCGGCGCGGTCCAAGGGGGGGCTGGGCATACGGTATGCCGAGGAATTGGTGGTGGGTGCCGCGGTGCCACCCCTCAATCGTTCCGGCAGGGCAGGTTACCCGAAGCCGTTCCCGCCGCGCGCTCATGACCCGCTGGCGTGGGTCCGCGTGCGGCGGGGTTCGGCGTCAAGGCACCACCGGGCGAGGCTATCCACCCAGCTTTGCTGAGCATTGAGGCAGGGGATTAGGGTGTAGCGCTCTCCGCCAGCGGCCTCGAAGGTCTCGCGGCCCTGCATGCCAATCTCCTCAAGGGTTTCGAGGTTGTCGGCCACGAAGGCAGGGCACATCACCGCCAACTTTTTAAGGCCGCGTTTGGGTAGGGCCTCGAGCACCTCGTCGGTGTAAGGCTCGATCCACTTTGCCCCGCCTAGGCGGGATTGGAAGGCCACTTCCCAGCGGTCCGTACCCAGGCCGAGGGCTTCCGCAAGAAGCTTCGAGGTCTCGTAAACCTGATGGCGGTAGCAGGTGCCATGGGCCGGCGAGGGCACCTCGCAGCAGTTTGGCGTCTTCAAGCAGTGGTTGCCCGTGGGATCGCATTTCCGCACCTGACGCTCGGGTAAACCGTGGTAGCTGAAGAGGAGGTGATCGTCGGGCTGTAGATGGGCGCGTGCCGTTTCCGCCAGGGCGTCGATGTACTCCGGGTCGTCATAAAAGGGCGGCTGCACTTCCAGCTCAAAGGGATGACCGAGCTCCGCCAAAACCCGTTCCGCTTCCACCACGGATGTTTCCGTCGTGGACATGGCCCAGTGGGGGTAAAGAGGCACGTAGCGGAGGGTTTTAATGCCCGTTTCCGCCAGTTCCCGAAGCACGGTCTCAATGGAGGGTGCGCCGTAGCGCATGGCCCAGCGCACGGGGATGGGCAGCGCCTTATCCAGCGCTGTCGCGAGAACCTCCGTCGTGACCTTCAGGGGCGAACCCTCAGGCGTCCAAATGCTTTCATAGGCCTCGGCGCTGGCCTTCGGGCGGCGCGGCAGGATGATGACTGAAACGAGGAAGCGACGCAGCGCCCAGGGCAAGTCCACCACCCGCTCGTCCATGAGGAATTCGTTCAGATAGCGCCGCACGTCGGGCACGGAGGGCGTGTCCGGCGAGCCGAGATTCACTAACAGTACGGCGCGATCGCTCATGACTGAGCACCTTGCGGGTGACAGAGAAAAAGGCGGGGGATAGTATCCGCCCCCGTCCTCAATGTCACACCCGCGGAGCCTCCCAGTGTCTGAAACGGTTATCGTCGACTACGACGCCGGAAACCTCAGGAGTGTGCAGCGCGCCTGCGCTGAAGTCGGTCTTGCGGCGGTGATCAGCGCCGATCCGGCTCACCTCGCCCGAGCAGAGCGCATCATTTTCCCCGGGGTGGGCCAGGCCGGTAGCGCCATGGCCACGTTGGCGCGCACGGGGCTTGGAGAAGCCCTGCGACGCCGGCTCGCCGACGGCGTGCCGGTCCTGGGTATTTGCCTCGGTCTGCAAATCTCCCTCAGCCATTCCGAGGAAGGGGATACGCCCACCCTTGGCCTCGTGCCCGGAGAAACCCGGCGCTTTCAGTTTGCGGATCCCACGCTGAAAGTGCCGCACATGGGCTGGAATAGCATCACGGTCACCCAGGCCCATCCGGTGTTGGCCGACCTTCACGAGGACGACGCGTTCTATTTTGTGCATAGCTACTACACCGCGCCCGCGGACCCCCAGGTCGTCTTAGCAACGGCCATCTACGAGCAGCCGTTTTGCTGCGCCGTGGGCCAGAACAATTACGTAGGGGTGCAGTTCCACACGGAAAAAAGTGGTCGGGCAGGGCTTGCCTTGCTCGCCCGCTTCGCCGCCTGGGATGGTCGCTTTCGGCCTCTCGCGCCCGCGCAGGAGGGCAGCGCATGCTAACCAAGCGTCTAATCGCCTGCCTTGATGTCCGCAACGGCCAGCTGGCGAAGAGTGTGAAGTTCGTGGATACGAAGGACATCGGAGATCCCGTGGCCAAGGCTCGGGAGTACTACGAAGATGGGCTCGATGAGCTCGTTTTCTACGATATCACTGCCTCCAGCGATGAGCGCCGCATTATGCTCGATGTGGTTGAGGCGGTGGCCGCGCAGGTGTTCATCCCCCTTTCCGTGGGGGGCGGCGTACGCACCGTGGCCGATGCCACGGATCTTCGTCTGGCCGGGGCCGAGAAGATTAATGTGAATTCTGCTGCGGTGCAGCGCCCCGCCTTAATTGACGAGTGCGCTCATGCCTTGGGCAATCAGAACGTGGTTCTGTCCATGGACATCCTGCGCGTGGCCCCCACGGCGGAGGTGCCCTCCGGCTATGAGATTGTGATCAACGGGGGCCGGCTGCGGACCGGGCGCGATGCCCTCGCCTGGGCCCTAGAGGGCGTGCAGCGCGGTGCCGGGGAGCTGGTAGTGAACTCCATCGATGCCGATGGCACCCGGGATGGCTACGAGCTGACCCTGACGCGCCTGCTCAGCGAAGCCGTGCGCGTGCCCGTGATCGCCTCCGGGGGGGCAGGGACGCCTCAGCATTTGGTGGATGCACTCACGGAAGGGGCCGCCGACGCCGTGCTGGTCGCCTCCATGGTGCACTTTGGGGATTATCGCTGTTCCGAGCTCAAGCAGGCCCTGGCTGATGCAGGCTTGCCCATGAGGATGCGCTGGTGACGGAGTTAGAGTCCCGCCTCGCCGATCTGGAAGCGCGCTTCGCGTTTCTGGACGATGCGCTGGCGGAAACGGATCGAATTTTAGCGGAGCAGGGCACCTTGCTCATGGCCCTTCAGGAGGCCCTGAAGGACCTACGCCATGCGGTGCAAAACCGGCCCGAGGAATCAGGCCCGGAGCCCCCGCCGCCCCATTATTGAGGAGGGATCATGAAAGCGATCGTAATCGACGGCGACGCGCTACGTTGGGATGACGTGGCCACCCCGGAACCCGGCGTAGGAGAAGTACGGATTCGGGTAAGGGCGACCGCGGTGAATCGCGCCGACCTCGTGCAACGCGCTGGAGCCTATGCGCCCCCGCCCGGTGCGAGCCCCATTCTTGGGCTGGAGTGCGCTGGGGAAATCGATGCCCTTGGCCCGGAGGTCGCGGACTTCGCGCTGGGCGAGGAAGTCTGCGCCCTGCTGGCAGGCGGAGGCTATGCGGAATACGTGGTGGTGCCCGCGGGGCAGGTCCGACGTTTACCGCCGGGTCTGACGGTGATGGAAGCGGCCGCGATCCCGGAAGTCTTCGCGACCGCTTACCTCAACCTCTATCTCGAGGCTAAGGCCACGGTGGGAGAGCGCTTCCTCATCCACGCCGGCGCCAGTGGTGTAGGCACGGCCGCTATTCAGCTGGGTAAGCTGTTCTCGAACCCCGTGGCGGTTAGCCTTTCGGGAGAGAGCAAGGCCCAGCGCTGCCTGGCCCTGGGGGCGGAAGCGGCTTTTGATCGGAGCCAGGACGGCTTCTGGGAGGCCGTTGGGGGCTGGACCGGGGCCGCGGGCGTCGATGTGATCCTCGATCCGGTCGGCGGGGCCTATCTCGAGCACAACATGAAGGTGCTGGCTTTGGATGGGCGCCTGGTCATTATTGGGCTTATGGGCGGCGCCCAAGCTTCTCTGGCTCTGGGGCCCATGATGGTTAAGCGGCAGCGGGTGATCGGCTCGACCTTGCGGGCGCGCTCCGTTGCGGCTAAGGCGGCGGTGATGGACGCGCTGGAGCAGCGCCTTTGGCCGGCCTTCGGGTCCGGCGCGCTGACACCCATCGTGGAGGCAACCTTGCCCATGGCCGAGGCGGACGCGGCCCATCGCCTCCTGGCGAGCAACGAGACCGTGGGTAAGATTTTACTCACTCTCGAGTAATAATCCGGGCTAGATGTTGACATCTGCTTGAGAAGCGAGGATCGTGCGCACCTCCTCGAGCGAGGTGCAGGACGCAATATGCGATGCGGCAGTCTCGAACGGAGACGCGCCGCATTTTTTTTGCCCTGCTGCGTCGTTTGGGGAGGGAGTTCCGGTAATTACCGGCCGCTGCGCGGCGGAACCGCGTTATGAGAAGCAGTCGGTTAGTACGTGGCACGTAGCTCCGACTTGCACAACTGAGGAGCGCGTCATGCGTACCCGTGGAACGGTGAAGTGGTTTAACGACCAGAAGGGCTTTGGATTCATTACCCCGGAAGATGGGGGCAAGGATCTGTTCGTGCATCACAGTGCGATTCAGTCGCAGGGTTTCCGTACCCTGGCTGAAGGCGCGCTCGTCGAGTTCGACGTGGTGCAAGGCCAGAAAGGCCCGGCAGCAGACAAGGTGACGACGCTCTAAGCGTCCCCCTCGCTGATTGCTAAAAACGGCCGCCCCCGGGCGGCCGTTTTTTTATACCTGGGAAAAGGGCCTAGAGCGCAGCGAGGGCCTCAAGCTGCTGCTCAAGCTTGCCCAGGGCATCCTGGGCCGCGGCGAGCTTCTCTCGCTCCTTCTCCACCACCTCCGTCGGCGCGCCGGCGACAAAGCGCTCATTACTCAGCTTGCCCTCGATGCGGCGGCATTCGTCGCGCTTCTTATCCACGGCCTTCTCGAGGCGGCTGCGCTCTGCAGCGGGATCGATGAGCCCCGCAAGGGGGACCAGCACCTTGAGGGAGCCCACTAGGGCAAGGGCCGCTGGCGGCACGGGGGCGTCCGCTGCGAGGCGGCTTACGCCCTCTAGGCCAGCGAGCTGCTTCAGCAGGACCTCATGGCGCGCGGCGCGGGCGTCGTCTTCGTCGCTGCCATCGGCGAGGAGTACGGGGAGCTTCACTTTACCCGCAAGGTTCATCTCGCCGCGAATCGTACGCAATCCCTCGATCATGGCCTTCAGCCAGACGAGTTCGGCCTCGGCTTCGGGGTTTCGCGCCGCTTCGTCCACCTTCGGGTACGGTGCCAGCATCAGCGTTGGCCCCGCCTCCCCCAGGCGCGGGGCAACCCGGAGCCATAGGGTTTCCGTAAGAAAGGGCATGACGGGATGCATGAGCCGCAGGAGCGTTTCGAGCACTTCAAGGAGCGTTCGCCGGGCGCCAGCCTGGGCCGCCGGGTCGCCTTCGCGCAGCACGGGCTTGGTGAGCTCAAGGTACCAGTCGCAGTACTCATGCCAGGTGAAGTCGTAGAGCTTTTGCGCCATCACATCGAAGCGGAAGGTGTCGAAGGCGAAGTGGACTTCTTCGATGAGCTGTTGGAGTCGGGAGCGGATCCAGCGATCGGCCAGGGAGAGGGCGCCGCCTTCGAGCGTTGCCTCCTCCGTGTTGCTGAGCACGTAGCTGGAGGCGTTCCAGAGCTTGTTGCAGAAGTTCCGGTAGCCGGAGATGCGGGCCAGATCGAAGCGCACGTCCCGCCCCGTGGAGGCGAGGGCGCAGAAGGTAAAACGGAGGGCATCGGTGCCAAAGGCGGGGATGCCATCGGGAAAATCTCGCCGCGTGGCCTTTTCGATGCGTTTCGCCAGCTGGGGCTGCATCATGCCCGAGGTGCGCTTGGTCACCAGCGCCTGGAGCTCAATGCCATCGATGAGGTCCAGGGGGTCTAAGCCATTGCCCTTGGACTTGGACATTTTCTGCCCTTCCGCATCGCGCACCAGCCCGTGGATATAAACGGTCTTGAAGGGCACGTCCCCCGTGAACTTGAGGGTCATCATGATCATCCGGGCCACCCAGAAGAAAATGATGTCGTGGCCCGTCACCAGCACGTCCGTGGGATGGAAGGTGCGGAGGGCTTCCGTGTCTTCAGGCCAGCCCAGGGTGCCGAAGGTCCAGAGGGCCGAGGAAAACCAGGTTTCTAGCACGTCCGGATCTTGGTGCAACCTAATCTCTGGGTCCAAGCCATGGGCGGCCCGAACGTCCGCTTCGCTCCGGCCCACGTAGACCTGGCCTGCCTCGTCATACCAGGCAGGAATGCGGTGGCCCCACCAGAGCTGGCGACTAATGCACCAATCCTGGATTTCGCGCATCCAGGAGAAATACACGTTCTCGTATTGCTTCGGAACAAAGCGAACCTCGCCCTGTTCCACTGCCTCGATGGCGGGTTTGGCAAGGGAGGCCATGGCCACAAACCACTGATCCGTGAGATAGGGCTCAATAACCGCCCCGGAGCGGTCACCATGGGGCACCATGAGGGTGTGGTCCTTAACTTCGTCGAGCAGCCCTTCCGCTTCAAAGGCCTCCAGTACTGCTTGCCGCGCGGCTTCGCGCGTGAGTCCGCGAAAGGCCTCGGGGGCGCTGTCGTTGATGCGGGCCTCATCGGTAAAAATGTTAAGAAGCGGGAGCTTATGCCGTTGGCCTACGGCGTAGTCGTTGAAATCGTGGGCAGGGGTGATCTTCACACACCCGGTCCCAAAGGCCGGATCGACGTAGTCATCGGCAATGATGGGCAGGGACCGGCCCGTGAGGGGCAGGGTCACGCGGGCGCCGATGAGGTGTTGGTAGCGGGGGTCTTCCGGGTGCACGGCCACCGCCGCATCGCCCAGCAGGGTCTCCGGCCGGGTCGTGGCCACCACAAGGTAAGCGGCGCCATCGGCGCTCCTGGCCCCGCCTTCGAGGGGGTAACGTAAATGCCAGAGGCTGCCCTTTTCCTCCCGATTCTCCACCTCTAAATCGGAGAGGGCGGTTTTGAGGACCGGGTCCCAGTTCACCAGGCGCTTGCCCCGATAGATCAGCCCCTCCTCATAGAGGCGCAGGAAAACCTCTTGGACCGCTTCGGAGAACCCCGGATCCATCGTGAAGCGTTCCCGGGACCAGTCTACGGAGGCGCCCATGCGGCGCAGCTGCTGGGTGATCTGCCCGCCGGAGCTTTCCTTCCAAGTCCACACCCGGTCTACAAAGGCTTCTCGGCCGAGACTGGCTCGAGATTCCTGGGTTTGTTCGAGCTGGCGCTCCACGACCATCTGCGTCGCAATGCCGGCGTGGTCGCAGCCCACCTGCCAGAGCGTGTTGTGCCCGGCCATGCGCTGGTAGCGCACGAGGGCGTCCATGAGCGTGTCCTGAAAGGCGTGGCCCATGTGCAGGCTGCCGGTGACGTTTGGCGGCGGGATCATGATGCAATAGGGGGTGCCTGCCCCGCTCGGGGCGAAGTAACCCTCCGCTTCCCAGCGGGCGTAAAGGTCGGCTTCGATGGCCTCGGGCTGGTAGGTCTTTTCCATAGACGGGCGCGCTTCTCGGCTAGGGCGAATCAAGCCGCGCATGCTACCGCAAAGTGCTTTAGGACGTTACGCCTCGCGCCCCTTCAGCTCGTGGTGATGGAGCGGGTAGCCCCGTTCCCGGTAGAAGCGGTAGTGGGCGCGGCCGGCCTCGCGCACGGCGTCGTCCTGGCAAATGATCTCGGCGACGCGGTCGAAGGCCGCGAAGTGGGCGCTCCGAACTAAGCGAAGATTGATCAGCCATTCGTGGGCCGGAAGGGGGGCTGGGCCAAGGGCGTCGAGTTCCGTTTCCAAGGCCAGCAATACCGGAGCGCTTGGCGCTTCGGCGGCATGAAGGGGGGCCGTGGGGAGGAAGGTGCTGGGCAGATTCCAGCACAGGGCGCTGAGGCGCGCGCGCCCCGCGTCGTCGTCACACAGGATGATGGGGCGCTGACCCGCGCGCACGGCCTTCGCCGCGAGGCGCGCAGCGAACTGCTCGCGCGCGTCGCGACGGTGGGCATCGAGGACGTAAAAGTCGATGCGCGTCATGGGCCCCTTCCCGTCGGCTGCGGGCTCAGGCGCACTGGGCCTCGAGATAGCGCATGAGCAGCCGCACGGGGCGCCCCGTGGCGCCCTTGTCGCCACCGGTCCGCCAGGCGGAGCCAGCGATATCCAGGTGGGCCCAGGGATAGGCCTTGGTGAAGCGGGCAAGGAAGCAGGCCGCGGTGACGCTGCCCGCTTCCCGCCCGCCGATGTTGGCCATATCCGCAAAGTTCGACTTCAGCTGCTTTTGGTAGGCCTCCCAGAGCGGCATCCGCCAAGCCCGATCGCCCGTCTCTTCCCCGGCGCTGAGCAGTGCCGTGGCCAGCGCGTCGTTGTTGGCATACAGGGCCGTCGCGGGGCTGCCCAGGGCAATGACCGCTGCCCCGGTGAGGGTGGCGATGTCGACAACGGAAGCTGGCTTAAATCGTTCCGCATAGGTGAGGGCGTCGCATAGCACCAAGCGCCCTTCGGCGTCCGTGTTGAGGATCTCCACCGTTTGGCCGCTGAGCGTTTTCACGATATCGCCGGGGCGCGTTGCCACGCCGGAGGGCATATTTTCCGCCGCCGCGATGACGCCAATGACGTTGAGCGGGAGGCCCGCTTCCGCCACGGCGGACAGGGTGCCAAGCACGCTGGCGGCGCCGCACATGTCGAATTTCATCTCGTCCATGCCCGGGCCCGGCTTCAGGCTGATGCCGCCCGTGTCGAAGGTGATGCCCTTGCCGACGAGCACATGGGGGGCGGCCGTCCGGGGACCGCCCCTATAGCGCAACACAATGAGTTTGCCCGGTTGCGCGGAGCCCGCGGAGACGGCGAGAAAGGCGCCCATCCCCAGGCGTTTCATTTCGGCCTCGGAGAGGACTTCGACGCTCATTTTGGCGTGGCCCTTGGCAATCCGTTGCGCTTCCTTCGCGAGATAGGTGGGATGGCACACGTTGCCCGGCTCATCCCCGAGGGTTCGGGTGAGGGCAATGCCCCGGGCGAGGGCATCGGCGCGAGCGAGAGCCTTCTGCTGGGCGGCGGAGGCCCGGCCGCTTTGCAGAAGGGCGAGGGAGGTCGCGGCGACGGGCTTCGGATCCTTCAGGTAACGCTGGAAGCGGTAGGCCGTGTAGTGGGCGGCGAGCACCGCTTCCACGATGAGCCCGTCTTCCTCATAACCCGTTCCCTGGGCGTCGCTGAGGAGTAAGGCCAGGCTTTTCGCAGGGCTTTTGCAGGCCAGGGTAAAGGCCGCAGTGAGGCCCTCCCGGAGGGTCTCGAGGGTGCCTTCCGTGCCGCATTGAAAAAGCAGCACGCGGGCAGCTTTCAGCCCCTGTTGTACGGGCAGAAGGAGGGTCGCGCCCGCGCTCTTCCCCAAATCGCCTTGGGCCACGCAGCGCGTAAGCAAGCCGCCAAGCGCGGCGTCGAGGTCCTGGCTTCGGCCCTTTAGGGCGGCGCCGAAAACGGGCAGGAGGAGCAAATCGCAGGCGTGTTTCGCGGGATCTTGTGCCCTGAAGGTGCTTTTCATGGTTGTGCCTTGGTCGGGGCCCGGCTGGGCGATGGGACCAGTTTAGCGGAGGCGGATCGGGGAAGCAGCGCTACCCGTCTTGATGCAGCACCACGCGCGTGTTCGACGCCCGATCACTCCAGCTGCGCTTCATGGGGTCGAGCAGCATCACCCAGTAGCCGAGGCCCAAGAGCAAAAGGGAAGGGAAGGCGACGAGGAAGCGCTTCAGCGCGGCGAGTAGGGTGATGTTATGGCCCTCGCTATCTTGGACGCGCAGGCGCCAGGCCTGCATCCCGAGGGTTCGACCGTAGCGCACCCAAAAGAAGGCGAAGAAGGCAAACATCTCGATAAACAGCAGGCTCGACAGGAAGGGGCCAGTGACCGTTTGCATGCCCTCAAGGGAAGCGGTGGTGGCGTCGGGCGCGAGGTCGGGCCGGGGGGCAAAGAGATTCGCCACCCCCGTGGTGGTCAAGATGAGCGCCAGCACCAAAAGCCCGTCATAGACCATGGCCATGACCCGGCGAAGGAAGCCGGCGGGGGGCAGCTCTTCGAAGGGGTTCGGGGCAGCGGAGGGCATCAGGCGCAGCGCTCCCGGCTCGAGACAATCATTAAAGATGGTGCCGGAGGTGGGACTTGAACCCACACCCCCTCGCGGGGACCGGATTTTGAGTCCGGCGCGTCTACCAATTCCACCACTCCGGCATGGGAGCAGGATCATACCTGCCTTCCTCGCTGGCGCCAACGCAGGGCGTTGCGACTGGACGGGAAGGCCTTGGCGGTGTCTCATGGCGCCCTGCTGGCTCGACATTGGTCATGGGAGAAGGTCCTTGAGGCAAGGTTTGCAGTGGCGCCTGGGGTATGTGCTTGGATTTTTGGCGGTTCTCGCGGGTTGCGGCGGGGGCGGTGGCGCGCTCGGCGACAGCAACGATGGACGCCTCGTCATTCGCAGCACGGTGTCGCTGCGGGGGGGCGCCAGCCTTGGCACGGAGCGGCTTTTGAGCGGTGGGCAGTGCGTTGCCCTGACCTTGGAAGACCAGGTGCAGCACCAAGCCGCGGTGGATGAGGCCGGCGCCTATTTGCTTCTCGTGCCGCCCAGTTTTGAAGGTCGGCTGCGCTGCAATTTGGCTTCGAGCTCGGGCCTTTACCTTGAGCGCTACGTTGATCTTTCGGGTACGCAGGCTGGGGACGACCTCATTGGCCTCGATCTTTCGCCGCTAAGTACCATCGTGGCGCGGAGAATGGTGTTTGACCGCCTGGACGGGCGGCTGTCGGCGCCCGCCGCAGCCGAGGCGGCAACGCTTCTCGCCAATCCGCCGGCGGAGGCCACACAGCTTGCCACGGGCCTTGCCGCCGTCTACGAGCGCCTTGCTGAGACGGCCCTGACCGTGGATTCGGAAGCCCTCATGCTGGATCTTTTTGCCGATGGCACGGCGGACCTTGCCCCCCTGGCCCCTCAGGCGGAGGCCCTCGCGGCGGACCTCGCGGTCTCCGGGCCCCATGATGAGGCTTTTCGCCGTTTCTACCCGCCCCTTGTCCTGACCCTGCTGCATCACGCGGGGGGGGCATCGGCTTTGCTTGATGCTGGAGCGCTATCCACGGACGCCCAGCCCGTGGGCAATATTGCGCGGTTCCTTACCGTTCTCCGGGCGGCCGAGGACGCGGCGCCGGGGGCCGTGCTCACGGCGAGTGCGGGCAACCAGATCGCCCCGAGTAAGGCCCTCGCCGTGAGCCTTGAAACGGGGGCGGAGTTTTACGACGTGCGCGCCGTGGAGCAGATCGGCTACGACTTTATGGGCGTGGGGGCTCGGGATTTCTCCCTCTCGCCCTCCTTGTTCTCCGTGTTCGCCAATGATCTTGAGCCCGCCGTGCCCGTAGTGAATTCCGTGATCGATGGCAGCTTTGAACAAAGCTGGCAGCGCCTCCGCACCGAGGGACGGTTAGCCAACGCGCTGCTCACCCGGGCCGCCGGGCGCCGAGTGCTGGTGCTGGGGGCCGTGGATCCAAACTTGGACCGGCGGACGGCGGTTCGCCAGCTCCGCCTGCCGGATGAGGCGACGCTCGTGGCCACGCTCCAAAGCCGTATCGACGAAGCGGCGCTCGCGGGTGCTTCCCTAGTGATCCTTCTGGTGGATCAGGGGACTGTGGCGGCTGATCTCGCCCTGGGGGCAAGCCTGCGCGGTGTGGATGTGCTGCTATCGGCGACGCCAGCGCTACTCGGATCGGAGAACGACCCCCTCGTGCCCGGCGACGTTCTGGCAGGGCCTTATCCCACGCTGGGCACGGACGCCGCTGGCCAACCCGTGGCCTTGGTCGCCACCGCCGACCGCTACCGCTATCTCGGGCGCTTCCAGGGGGTTTTTGATGGCTTCGGCGTCTATTCGGAAACCCAGAGCCCAAGTGGTCCGCTGCGCGTGCTAGGGCCCCCGGCGGCCGATTTTGCGGAGAAGGACAACGCGCTCCAAAGCGCCGTGCTTGACCCTTTAGCGAGTGACCTTGCCGTGCTCGAGGCGGAGACCGCGGCGACCCTCGGGGTGGAGTTGGATGCCCGGGCAAGTGCCCTCCGCAGCAGCGAAACCAATTTCGGTGACCTGGCGGCGGATGCCCTTTTCGCCGCGGCGCGCACCACGGCCTTCAATGCCAACGCGCCTTCGCCCCAGGTGGGTGTGCTGGATGCGGGCAGCTTGCCGGCCGACGCCCTGCTGCCGAGCGGTCCCCTGTCCCGGGGCGCGGTGTTCGATCTGGCCGCGAGTGACCGAACCCTTGCGGTGCTGAGTCAGGTGCCAGCGGCAACGCTGAAGGCCCTGGTGGAGCAGGGCTTAGCCGACCCGTCGGGGGACGCGTTCCTGCAGCTTTCGAACCTCCAGCTCGAGGCCGACCTTACGGCTCAGGCCCAGGTGCTCGATGCCGCCGGAGCCGTGGTGACCGCGGGAGCGCGGGTGCGCCGGCTAGCAACCCCAAGCGGAGTGGTGCTGGTGGAAGACGGCGCCATCCTCGCTACGGCGCCGGCCCTCAACGTCGCCGTCACCAACGTCCTCTTTGAGGGGCGCTACGGTCTCGACCTCACGGCGCTTCAGGGGGCCTACGTCGGCGTGGATGTGCGTCAGGCGGTGGATAGCTATTTGGTGAACAATTTGGCGGGCCAAGTGACCGCCGATCGCTTCCCCACCGCGGGGCTCGAGCGCATAACCCTTCTTCCCTCGGAATAAGTTGCTAGACTCCGCGCCCCCGGGCCCGTAAGTCCGCTGGAGCGCGCCGTGAAAACCGCTGATTTCGATTACCTCTTGCCACCGGAGCGTATCGCGCAGCATCCCCCTGCGGTGCGCGGGCAAAGCCGCCTTCTGCACCTCGCGCCTTCCGGCGATGAGATGATTCATGGTCACGTCACCGATTTGGTCGCTTGGCTGCGACCCGGTGACCTCCTGGTTTTTAACGACACGAAAGTGGTCCCGGCGCGGGTGTTCGGCCAGAAAGAGACCGGGGGACGCATTGAAGTGCTGCTTGAGCGCGCGCTCGATGCGCACGCGGCTCTCGTGCAAGTACGCGCGTCGAAGGCGCCGAAGGCGGGGACAACGCTCCTGCTGGGCCCGGAAGCCGTACCCGTGCGCGTGGTTGGCCGTCGAGAGGCGCTCTTTGAAGTGGCCTTTCCCCCCGGGCAGGAAGCCCTGGCCTTCTTTGAGGCCGTCGGGGAGATGCCGTTGCCGCCCTACATTGAGCGCGCGGCGCAAGCGGAGGATTGGGACCGTTACCAAACGGTTTTTGCTCGCCATCCCGGAGCTGTGGCGGCGCCCACGGCGGGCCTGCACTTCAATGATGACCTGCTTGGGGCCTTGGCCCAGGCGGGGATTGGGCAAACCACGGTCACTCTCCATGTGGGGGCCGGCACCTTCAGCCCCGTCCGAGTTGAGGACGTGGAAGCGCACCGCATGCACGAGGAGCGCTACGTGCTGCCCGAGGCCGCTGTGGCGGCCCTGGCGGAAACCCGGGCTCGGGGCGGGCGCGTTGTTGCCGTGGGAACCACCGTGGTGCGCGTTTTGGAAACGGCGGCCCGCCGCCCCGAGGGCCTGACGCCGCACCAGGGTGAGACGGACATTTTTATCTACCCCCCCTTCGAATTTCAGGTGGTCGATGGCTTGATGACCAATTTTCACCTGCCGCAATCGACCTTGCTCATGCTGGTCTCGGCCTTCTCCAGCTGGCCGGCGATCCGCCGCGCCTACGAGGCGGCCGTTGCCGAAGGCTATCGCTTCTTTTCCTATGGTGACGCCATGCTCCTCTGGCGAAGGGCGGTAGGGGAAAGGGGAGGAAAGGATGAAGTTTGAGCTGCTGGCCCAGGCTGGCGCCGCCCGTGCGGGCCGTGTGCACCTCGTTCACGGGGTGGTCGAAACGCCAATTTTCATGCCCGTGGGCACCTACGGCACGGTCAAGGCGCTCACGCCCCGAGACCTCAACGAGGCGGGTGCCCAGATCATTTTAGGCAACACCTTTCACCTCATGCTCCGCCCTGGGGAGGACCTCATCGCGGAGCTTGGGGGCCTGCACGGGTTTATGGGCTACGACGGCCCTATCCTGACCGACTCCGGCGGCTTCCAGGTCTGGAGCCTCGGCGCGCTGCGCAAGGTGCGAGAGGAGGGGGTCACCTTTCGGTCTCCCATTGACGGAAGCCGGGTCGAGCTCACGCCGGAGCGCTCCATGGCCGTGCAGCGCGCGCTGAACTCGGACATCGTCATGTGCTTCGACGAGTGTACGCCCTATCCGGCAACGGAAGAGGAAGCGCGAGTCTCCATGGAATTGTCCCTGCGCTGGGCTGCGCGCTCAAAGGGGGCCCACGGCGCGAGCCCGAACGCGCTTTTTGGCATTGTGCAGGGGGGCATGTATCCGGCCCTGCGGGAGGCATCGCTGGCAGGGCTAGAAGAAATTGGCTTCGATGGCTATGCCATCGGCGGCCTGTCCGTTGGCGAGCCTAAGGCGGCGATGCTCGGGGTGCTGGATCGGCTGCTGCCGCGCATGCCCGAGACGGCGCCGCGCTATCTCATGGGGGTGGGTACGCCGTCCGACTTGGTCGAGGGCGTCCTCCGGGGCGTCGACATGTTCGACTGCGTGATGCCGACGCGCAACGCGCGCAATGGCCATTTGTTTACCCACGAGGGGGTGGTGCGCATTCGCAACGCGCGCCACAAGCGGGACGAGGCGCCGCTTGATGCGGCCTGTGCGTGCTACACCTGCGCGAACTTTTCCCGGGCCTACCTCCACCATCTTGATCGCTGCAGCGAAATGCTCGGGGCCCAGCTGGGCACCATTCATAACGTCACCTACTACCTTGAGCTCATGGCGCAATTGCGGGGGGCTATTCGCTCCGGTACATTGCCGACCCTCGTGAAGGGGCTCTATGAGCGCTGGAACCTTGAGCGGCCGAACGCGGCCGCAGATCCTTGGAGCGTGTCATGAACTGGCTTATTTCCACTGCCCAGGCGGCAGAGGCGGGTGCCGAGGCGCAGCCGGACTGGTGGGGGTGGGTATGGCTCGCCTTCCTGATTGTTTTCTTTTACTTCTTTCTCATTCGTCCCCAGCGTAAGCGGGAGAAGGCCCAGGCCGCACTCATGGCCGCCCTCAACAAGGGCGATGAGGTGGTCACGCAGGCCGGTTTGGTAGGGGTGATCGCCAAGGTGGAGGAGGACTTCGTCCAGGTGAAGGTTGGCCCCACCACCCTACGTTTCCAGAAGGCCGCGGTGGTTGGCACCTTGCCTAAGGGTACGCTCAAGCAGCTCGACGCCGAGGGCGGCTGATGGCCCGGGGGCCGCAAAGCGACGCGCCGGGTGCCATGCTCACCGGAGCCGGCCCCCGTCGCCGGCCTCCGGAGCAGCTAAATCGCACGGGGCTCGGCAAGACCCTCCTGCTCTTGGTTGTGCTGGTCTTCGGGGCGATTTATGCGATCCCCAATCTTTACCCGCCGGACTACGCGCTGCAGCTCTCCCCGCGGGAAGACGCCGAGCAGCCGCTTCGCGAAGCTTTCGCCGTCGCCCAGCAAGCGCTCGCTGAGGCGGGGCTGTCGAGCTTTGGGGCGGAGCAGGACGGGCGCGCGGCGCTTCTGCGCTTCTCCAGTAATGAGGCTCAGCTCCGGGCTCAGGAAGTGGTCAAGGAAGCGCTGGTGCGCTCCGGTTTTGGCGATAATTTCATCGTGGCGATGAATCTCGCGTCCACCACCCCGGCCTGGCTTGAGAACCTTGGCGCGCAGCGCATGAACTTTGGCTTGGATCTGTCCGGGGGCGTCCACTTCCTTCTTGAGGTGGACATGGAGCGGGCCGTGGCCGATCGCCTTCGGGCCTTCGAAGATGAGCTTCGTACGGTCTTCCGGGAAGAGCGCCTGCGTTACCTTCGGCCCGTGCAAACGGAGCAAGCCGTTCGCCGCCTCACCATTCGCTTTCGCGATGAGGCCGACCGGGACGCAGCCCGTCGCCTGCTGGCGGAGCGCACCCTCGAATTCACTGCCACGACGGACCTGATCGAGGGCGCCCCGGCGCTCCAGCTGACCCTCCGGCCCGAGGTGGTGAAGGACATCGAAGACTACGCCATCGACCAGAACCTCGTGAGCTTGCGTAATCGGGTGAATGAGCTCGGCGTATCCGAGCCTCTGGTGCAGCGCCTGGGTCGCAATCGCATTGTGCTCGACTTGCCCGGCATCCAAGATTCCACCCGTGCAAAGGATATCATCGGCAAGGTGGCGAACTTGGAGTTTCGTCTGGCCGCGGAGCCCGACGCGCCCCGGTCCGAGGTGGAAACCTATGATTACAACGCCCGGGCCGTGGACCTGGAGCGCGCGCTTATTGTGACGGGCGACCGGGTTTCCAATGCCCAAGCGGGCTTTGACCCGGAAACCTCCATGCCCCAGGTGAATATCACCCTTGACGGGCGCGGCGGGCAGCGCATGAACGAGGCCACGCGAAGCAATATCGGCCGGTCCATGGCCATTCTCTTCAAGGAAACCCGCACCCGCACCCGCTACGTCGAAATCGACGGGGAAACGGTGGTGCGCCAGATTCCCTACGAAACCCAGCGCTTAATCAGCGTCGCCACCATTCAGGCGGCGCTGGGGAATCGTTTCCGGATTACGGGCCTATCCCAGCGGGAAGCCTCGGACCTGGCTCTTTTACTGCGCGCGGGTGCCCTGGCTGCGCCCATGTACATCGTCGAAGAGCGCACCGTGGGGGCCTCCCTTGGGGAAGACAACATCCGCGCTGGGATGCTCTCCGTGGCCGTGGGCTTTGGGCTGGTACTGTTGTTCATGCTGGTCTACTACCGGCTCTTTGGCTTGGCCGCTAACGTGGCCTTGGCAGCGAACCTTGTACTTCTGACCGCGGTGATGTCTCTCCTGGGCGCCACCCTCACCCTGCCCGGGATCGCGGGCATTGTGCTCACCGTGGGTATGGCCGTGGATGCCAACGTGCTGATCTTTTCTCGGATTCGTGAAGAGCTGGCGACCCGATCGCCCCAGCAAGCTATTCATTCTGGCTTTGATCGGGCTTTCGTGACGATTTTTGACGCCAACCTCACCACCTTCCTCGTGGCGATCGTGCTCTACGCCATCGGGTCCGGGCCCGTGAAGGGCTTCGCCGTGACGCTGGCCATTGGCATCGTCACGTCCATGTTTACGGCGATTGTGCTTACCCGCGCCCTCGTCAACGCCCTCTATGGGGGCCGCCGCGTCACGCGGCTGGCGATCTAGGAGACGCTATGGCCGATGAACAGCAAAGTCCGCGGCGTCGCGGAGGCGAGGCAAAACCTCAGATTTTCTGGGAAACGCGCCTGGCCTTTGACTTCATGCGCTGGCGCAAGGCCACCCTGGTGTTGTCTGCCGTATTGGTGCTGGCGTCCCTCGCGCTCCTAGGCGTACGGGGGCTCAACTTCGGCCTCGATTTCACCGGCGGTACGCTGGTGGAGGTGCACTTTCCAGCCCCGGCCGACCCCCAAGCGGTGCGACTGGGCCTGGAAGCTAAAGGCTATGCGGACCTTGTCGTGCAGAACTTTGGGACGGCGCGGGATGTGCTCGTGCGCGTGCCGCCGGACGTGGTGGGCGAAACGGCCACCGTAGGCGACGTGATTTTAGAGGCCCTGCAAGCGGAGTACGGTGACGCCGTGGCGCTGCGGCGCAGCGAATTTGTGGGCCCCGCGGTGGGAGAAGAGCTGCGCGAGCAGGGGGGGCTGGCCATGCTCGCGGCCCTCTCCCTCGTTATGGTTTACATCATGTTCCGCTTTACGGGGAAGTTTGCCCTAAGCGCGGTCATGGCTTTGGTCCATGATGTCATCATCACCCTGGGCGCCTTTTCCCTGTTTCGCTGGTCCTTCGACCTGCCCTCCCTGGCGGCGGTGCTGGCGGTGATTGGCTACTCGCTCAATGACACCATCGTCGTCGCTGACCGTATTCGGGAGAACTTTCGGGCCCTGCGTCGCGCCGAACCTATCGCCGTTATTAATCAGGCCATCAGCCAATCCTTTGGCCGGACCCTGGTGACGTCCCTCACCACCCTTTTGGTGCTGGTGGCGTTGCTGCTGTTTGGGGGCTCAATGATCGAAGGGTTTGCGGAAGCGCTGGTGGTTGGCGTCGTCGTGGGGACCTATTCCTCCATCTACGTGGCCGCCAATGCCCTGCTTCTGATGGGCGTTGAGCAGAAAGATCTGCTTATGCCGGAGAAGGAAGGGGAAGATCAGGAGGCGCAGCTTTAAGCGCCTTTGAGCTCTGCCGTAACGTGCGGGGCGATCTTTTGCAGAAGGCCTTTGAAGACCTTCGGCGTGCCGCAAACGATATGCCCCTGACGCAGAAATTGGCTGCCGCCGGCTAGGTCGCTTACCAGCCCGCCGGCCTCGGTGACCAGCAGGGCGCCCGCGGCCAGGTCCCAGGGCTTCAACCCGAGTTCCCAATAGCCATCAAAACGTCCCGCGGCGACGTAGGCGAGATCGAGGGCCGCGGAGCCCGCACGGCGGAGATCGCCGACTTCTGGGGTGATTGCACCGAGCATGCCCAGATAGGGCTGAAGCAGGGTGGCGCTCTCCCGATAGGGGATGCCCGTACCGATTAAGGCGCCGTCGAGCCCAAGGTGTTTTGTGACCCGAATGCGCTTGTCATTCAGCTGCGCCCCATAGCCCCGGGACGCCACGAAGGCTTCATCGCGAAGGGGATCGAAAACCACGGCGTGCTCAAGCCGACCGTTATGTTGGCAGGCAATCGAAATGCAAAAGTGCGGCACACCGCGAAGGAAATTGGTCGTGCCGTCCAGGGGATCGATGATCCAGGTGTACTCTCCGTGAAGGCCAGCGCGGTGCCCTGATTCTTCGCCAAGAAAGCCGTGATCGGGGTAGGCCGTGCTAAGGGTTTCGATGATGGAGGCCTCCGCCGCCCGGTCAACGTCCGATACCCAATCGTTTTTGTGTTTTTGCTGGGCGTTCACGCGGTCGACTCGATCCAGTGCGCGAACGATAATCTGCCCCGCTTTTCGGGCGGCGCGGAGCGCCATATTGGCCAAGGGTTGCATGGCGGGTGTCCTCGCGCAGGATGCCGGCTCGCGCTCAGGCGGGCTGGCCAAAAATAAGGCGACGGATGCTAGCAGAAGCCTGCGTCCGACGCTCGCCCCAAGGACAGGAGATGGAATGTGACTGATGCGTATCAAAGCCCCGCCTTCGATCCCGCGCTGGCGGCGCGACTGCGCTTTGTACTAGTGGAGCCCACCCATCCCGGGAACATTGGCGCCGCGGCACGGGCGCTGAAGAATATGGGGCTTGGGCAGCTCGTACTGGTCAATCCGCAGCGCTTCCCCGATCCGGAAGCGCGGTTCCGGGCGGCCTCGGCGGTGGATCTAGTCGATGGGGCACGGGTGGTGCAGACCCTGGGGGAGGCCGTGGATGATGCGTCCTTGGTCATTGGCACTTCGGCGCGCAGCCGCCGCGTGCCCTGGCCCATGGTGACGGCGCGCAGCGGCGCCGAACTTGCCCACCAGGCGCTTCAAGGGGGCCCCGAGGCCGCCGTCGCCTTTGTATTTGGGCGCGAAGCCAGTGGCCTAACCAATGACGAGCTCGCGCGCTGTCAGCATCACCTAATGGTTGAAACGGACCCCGCCTATCCCAGTCTCAATTTGTCCATGGCCGTGCAGTTGGTGGCCTATGAGCTGCGCATGGCCTGGCTGGCCGGCGTGCGTCCGCCCGAGCCCCCCTGGGATCGGCCCTGGGCCAGCTCGAAGGCCCTTGAGCACTTTATGACTCATCTCGATCGCATGGTGGACCATTCCGGGTTCCTGGCCGACCGGGAGCCCGGGCAGGTGCGCTTGCGACTCCGTCGCCTGTTCTTTCGAACCCGGCTGGATCAAGTGGAAGTCAACATGCTTCGCGGTATTTTTACGGGCTTAGAGCGGGTTCTGGGCGCGAAGGCCTCAGCCTCGGAAGCGCCCGCACCGGACCGCACCAGTTGACAGACGCGGGTGGGGACGTACCTTAGGGCTACGAACGTTAGGGGAATGTTATGCGACTGACCACCCGCGGGCGCTACGCCGTCACGGCGATGCTCGATTTGGCCCTCAATGCGGCGCCGAAGCCCGTGCCCTTGGGGGATATCGCGGAGCGGCAGGGCATTTCCCTGGCCTACCTTGAGCAGCTCTTTGCTCGGCTCCGGCGTCGGGGCCTGGTGGCGAGCGTGCGCGGGCCCGGTGGCGGTTATCGCTTAAGTGAACCCCTCGAGGCCATCTCCATTGCCCGCATCATTGCCGCGGTCGACGAGCAGCTTGATGCCACGCGCTGCGGTGGCAGCGGCCGCTGCCAGGACGGCCACCAATGCCTCACCCATGATCTCTGGACCGATCTCTCGGCCCGCATTGAAAGCTTTCTTGGGGAGCATACCCTGGCCTCCCTGGTGGCCCGGGAACGGGTCCAGGCGGTGGCGGCGCGCCAACGCGCAAACCAGCAGGAAGGGGATGCGCTCATCGCGGCCATGCAACTTTAAGGGCGCCGGCCCCGGGAGCCCTATTTGATGACGCCGCTCTATTTAGACTACGCCGCGACGACCCCCGTGGACCCTCGGGTCGCCGAGGTTATGGCGGCCCATCTCACGCTCGACGGCAACTTCGCCAATCCCGCCTCCCGGTCTCATCGCTATGGTTGGGATGCGGAGGAAGCGGTGGAGCTCGGGCGAAGTCAGTTGGCCACGCTGCTGAGCTGCGATGTCCGAGAAGTGGTCTTCACCTCCGGGGCTACGGAGGCGAATAACCTGGCAATCAAGGGCCTGGCTGCGGCGCGGGCTGGCCGGGGACGCCACCTGATTACCTCGCCCATTGAGCACAAGGCCGTCATCGATTGCTTTAAGTGGCTTGAAGGCCAGGGTTTTGAGGTGACCTGGCTCCAACCCGAGGCCAGCGGCGTCATCACGCCTGAGACCCTCGCGGCGGCCCTGCGCCCGAATACGCAGCTCGTCTCCTTGATGGCGGTGCATAACGAGCTGGGGGTCATCAATGACCTTGAGGCCCTCGGGCGGCTTTGCCGGGACGCGGGCGTTCCCTTTCATGTCGACGCCGCCCAGGCCTTGGGCAAGCTGCCCCTCAATCTCGCCACCTTGCCCGTCGATCTCATGTCCTTCTCCGCCCACAAGATCTATGGTCCGAAGGGGGTCGGGGCACTCTATGTATCGCGGGACCTCAGTCCGGCGCCGGCAGCGCAAATGCACGGCGGTGGCCATGAGCGGGGTTTTCGTTCGGGCACCTTGCCCACGCACCAGATCGCCGGCTTCGGGGCCGCGGCGGCGTGCTATGACGGCACCGCCTTGGAGGCGGAGCAGGCGCATCTTTGGGCCTGTCGGGACGCCTTTCTCGCGGGCCTTGAGGGCTTGCCGGGCGTGCATCACTTGGGGGAAGGGGCGCCAGCGATGCCGGGGATTTTGAATCTGGCCTTCGCGGAGGTCGATGGCGAGACCCTCCAAATGGCGGTCGCCACCGACATTGCCTGTTCGAGCGGTTCGGCTTGCAATAGCGTCTCCGTGGAACCCTCCTTTGTGCTCACGACCTTGGGCATCCCGCGGGCCCTGGCCTTCGCGGCGCTGCGCTTCTCTTTCGGCCGCTTCACCGCCCTGGAGGCCGCTCGGGCAGCCGGACAAGCTTTGCGGAAGCGGGTGACGGCGCTGCGATCGCCTATAGCTGTAAGTTCCTAAAGTCCGTATAATTTTGCGCCACTTTTGAGGGCCGCAGGGGCTCTCATATTTTCCAGCTGGAGAGCCCGCATGGCCGTTGAGCGCACCCTTTCAATCATTAAGCCGGACGCCGTAGGCAAGAACGCCATCGGCGCCATTTACTCGCGCTTCGAAGCGGCAGGCCTGCAAATTGTGGCCGCGCGCATGATGCATCTTTCCCGCGCTCAAGCGGGTGGGTTCTATGCCGAGCACGAAGGTCGTCCCTTCTTTGAGGACCTCATCGCCTTTATGATCAGTGGCCCGGTGATGGTTCAGGTGCTGGAAGGCGAGAACGCCGTGGCAAAAAACCGGGAACTGATGGGGGCGACGAATCCGAAGGAAGCCGCTGCGGGCACCATCCGCGCCGACTTCGCCGAGTCCATCGACGCGAATGCGGTCCACGGTTCCGACTCCCCCGCTTCCGCGGCGCGGGAAGTGGCGTACTTCTTCAGCGCGCTCGACGTCTGCGCCCGCGCCTAGGGCGTCGGGGCCATGACCATGAGCGAGGGGTTTGCTATCGACGCGACGCCGGCGTCCACTGCGGGCAGCGAGCCCGTCGCGCTCTTGGGTATGAGTAAGGCGGCGCTGGAGGCTTACTTCCAAAGCCTTGGAGAGAAGCCCTTCCGGGCCGTGCAGGTGATGAAGTGGCTTCATCATCGCGATGCGGACACCTTCGAAACCATGACCGACCTGTCGCAGAAGCTTCGAGCCCATCTTGAAGCCGAGGCGACCTTGGCCATGCCCGACGTGGTCCAGGATCACCAATCGCGGGATGGGACACGAAAGTGGCTCTTCGCACTGGCAGATGGTCAGCGTATCGAGACGGTTTTTATCCCCGAGAAGGACCGGGGCACGCTCTGCATTTCGTCCCAGGTGGGCTGCGCGTTGGATTGCAGCTTTTGCGCGACGGGGAAGCAGGGCTTTAACCGCAACCTGACGGCGGCGGAGATCGTCTCCCAGGTGCGGCTGGCTCGGCGCGCGCTAAAGGACACGGACTTCGGCCGCCCCAAGGCCATCACCAACGTGGTGCTCATGGGTATGGGTGAGCCGCTGCTGAACTTCGAGCCCGTGCTCGAGGCCATCTCCGTGCTCCTTGATGATTTGGGTTATGGCATTTCCAAGCGGCGCCTTACCCTCTCCACGGCCGGGGTTGTGCCGGCCATCCGGGCCTTGGCGGGGCGCACGGACGTTGCCCTAGCCATTTCTCTGCATGCCCCCACGGACGCGCTCCGCGATCAGCTCGTCCCCATCAATCGCCGCTATCCTATCGCTGAACTCCTGGATGCCTGTCAGGCCTATTTGGAGAAGCTGGGCGAATGGCGAAGCATTACGGTGGAATACACCTTGCTGGCGGGCGTCAATGACCGGCCGGAGGACGCGGAGGCGTTGATTGCTTGCCTCGCGCCCTTACGGGAACGGGTTAAGCTCAATCTGATCCCCTTTAATCCGTTCCCTGGCTCGGGCTATGCCCGCCCCGCTCCGGCGGAGGTGCGGCGTTTTCAGGAAACGATGATGGCCGCCCACTACGGCACCATGGTGCGAACGACCCGGGGCGATGACATCGACGCCGCTTGTGGTCAGCTTGCGGGGGCCTTCGACGACCGCACCAAACGGCGCTCGCGCTACATCGCGCGGCTTCGAGATCATGGCGAGATCGTCCATGGGCAAACTGGCCGCTAGCGTCGCGATCGTCCTCAGCACCACCCTGGCCCTCCTGGGCTGCCAAAACGTGCCTTCTGAAGACCTCACCCGGCGCTTTGAGGCGCATATGGCGCTTGCCGAGGGGTACTTTGAGGTGGGGGACTTTGAGCGTGCGCGTCGTCCGCTTGCCTCGGCGCTCGAACTCCAGCCGCGCGCTTGGCAGCCCCATTGGGTAGCCGCGCGAATCTACGACCGAGAAGGGGAGGCCGCTCTTGCCGAGGCCGCCTTCCGCCGGGCCCGGCGCCTTGGCCCAGCGCACTCCGAGCTGCGCAACGACTACGGCGTTTTTCTTTTTCGCCAGGGGCGTTTTGACGCGGCCGTGGCAGAGCTTGAGGCGGCGGTGCAGGATCCCGATTTCCCCCTGCGGGCCGTGGCCTTTGAAAATCTTGGGCAGGCGCTGGAAGCGGTAGGGAATCGGTCTGGGGCCCGGGACGCCTTCGGTCGAGCCCTGGCCCTTAGCCCTTGCCTGTCCCGGCCCCTGCTAGCGCTTACCCGCCTTGAGCTGACGGAGGGGGATGTGCCGGCCGCGCGGCGCTACGCGGAGCGCTATGCGCGCTGCGCCCCGGACAACGAAGAGAGCCTGACCCTGGCCTTAGCCATTGCCCGGCGCCTGGGCGATCCGGACGCGGAAGCCGAGGCCAGCCGGCGCCTGCGGGCCTTGCAAGAGAGCCGGCCATGAGCGAAGCCGCCGGGGCACCGCGCCTCGGGCCCGGTGCAAGCCTTGCGCAGCTTCGCGTCGCGCGGGGCTTGAGCGCCGAGGATCTGGCGCCGACCCTGAATCTCTCCCTGAGTACCCTTAGGGCTCTTGAGGACGACGATTTGGCGCGCTTGCCGAGCCCGATTTTTGTCCGGAGCTATCTTAGGGCCTACGCGCGCCTGCTCCTTGTGCCCTCGGCGCCGTTGCTTGCCGCCTTCGAACAGCGTCTTGCTGAAGCAGGGATAGAAGACGGGACGCCGCCCTTGCCGCGCTATCTTCGTCCGCGCGGGCTCCGGGCGGGTTTGCTCCGCTTCCTTTTTCAGCGCCCGGGTTGGGTCATGGCGGGATTTTCCGCACTGGGAGCGGTGTTGCTTGGGCTCATGGTGCTGGGGGCCGGCGCCCGCCTGGATACGCCAGAAAGCGAGGTTCCCGAGGCGTCACGGCTGCAAGCCGCTCCCCTGGCGCCGGGGGGTGGCGAAGCCGCGTCCCTTTCGCCACCGGAAGAGATGCTCGGGGCCGATGGCCTGCCCGAGCTCTGGGTGGGGGACGGCGGGGCTCGGCTGGAGCTGGCCTACGCGTCAGAGAGCTGGACCGAGGTGCGCAATGGCGCCGACCGTTTGGTTTACCAGGGCGCCCCCCCAACCGGGACGCGCCTGATCGTGCAGGGGGAGGGGCCCTTCGCGTTGCGCCTAGGCTATGCCCCCGGAGTGCGCGTAAGCTATAACCAAATGAACGTGCCCTTGCGGCCCCATACGCGCAATGATGTGGCACAGCTCGTGATTGGCCGTTAGGCCTGGGAGGACGGCATGGACCTTGGTAGCCCCATTAAGCGTCGACCGACGCGGCAGATTCATGTGGGGGCGGTTCCCGTGGGAGGCGATGCGCCTATTGCCGTGCAAAGCATGACCAACACGGAGACCACGGACGTCGAAGCGACCGTGGGCCAAATTGAAAAGCTCGAGGCTGCGGGCGCAGATATCGTCCGCGTGTCGACTCCCAGCTTGGAGGCGGCAGAGGCCTTCGGGGAGATCCGCCGGCGGGTGCGTGTCCCCTTAGTGGCAGATATTCACTACGACTACCGCATTGCCCTTAAGGTCATTGAGTACGGGGTGGACTGCGTGCGCATCAATCCGGGCAACATTGGCTCCGATGATCGGGTCCGCGCTGTGGTGTCGGCCTGCCGGGACAACAACGTGCCCATTCGCATTGGGGTGAACGCAGGCTCCCTGGGCAAGCGCCTCTTGAAAAAGTACGACAATGAACCGTGCGCTGAGGCCATGGTGGAATCGGCGATGCATCACATCGATATCCTCGATCGCCTCGATTTCCACGATTTCAAAATCAGCCTCAAGGCCTCGGATATCTTCATGACCGTCGAGGCCTACCGAGCCCTGGCAACGCAAATCGATAATCCCTTCCACCTGGGGATTACGGAAGCGGGGGGGCTGCGCAGCGGTACGGTGAAATCGGCCATCGGCCTCGGGCTTCTATTGATGGAAGGCATTGGCGACACGCTCCGCGTGTCCCTGGCCGCCGACCCCGTGGAAGAGGTGAAGGTGGGCTTTGATATCTTGAAGTCCCTGCGTCTTCGGACCCGGGGCATCAACTTCGTTGCTTGCCCGAGCTGCTCCCGACAGAACTTTGATGTGATTGGGACCATGAACGAATTGGAGCGGCGCTTAGAGGACGTCACCGTGCCCCTGGACGTGGCTGTCATCGGATGTGTGGTGAATGGTCCAGGGGAGGCCCTTAAGGCGGACCTTGGAGTGACCGGTTCGAACCATCAGTCCGTGCTCTATCGCGATGGTAAGCCCACGGAGCGGCTAGACAATGAAAGCATCGCCGATCACCTAGAACGGGTGATTCGCGCGCGCATAGAGGATAAGGTGCGCGCCCAGGAAGCGCTCGATGCGTCCCTGATCGCACGCGGTTAGTTTTGGTGCGCCCCTGCCGGGGCGCGCCCTCGGTAAGAAAGACAGCTCATGGCGAAAATCCAATCTATTCGGGGCATGCCCGACGTCCTGCCCGAGGCCAGCGCGCTGCGTTTATGGGTGGAGGACCGGCTGCGCGGCGTCCTTGATCGCTACGGGTATCAGCAGGTGCGCATGCCTCTCCTGGAGGCAACGGCCCTGTTTGCGCGGGGCGTGGGGGATGGCACGGATATCGTCGAAAAGGAGATGTATTCCTTTGATGATCGCAGTGGCGAATCCCTCACCCTTCGCCCCGAGGGCACTGCCGGGTGCGTGCGTCTCTGTGAAGAGCACGGTCTGCTTTATAACCAGACCCAACGCCTGTGGTATCAGGGGCCCATGTTCCGCTATGAGCGGCCGCAGAAGGGCCGCTACCGGCAATTTGAGCAGCTTGGGGTGGAATGCTTTGGTTTTCCTGGCCCTGCCATTGACGCAGAGCTGCTGGGGCTGTGCAGCGATTTCTGGGCCGCCCTAGGGGTTTCCGATGCGCTCACGCTGGAATTGAATACCCTGGGGTCGCCGGAAGCCCGGGCTCACTATCGGGATGCGCTCCTCGCCTACCTGCGCCCCCTTGCGAGCCAGTTAGATGAGGACAGCCAGCGGCGCCTGGAGCGTAACCCGCTCCGCATTCTCGACTCGAAGGCCCCGGAGACCCAGGCTCTGCTGGAGGACGCCCCGACCCTGGAGGGCAGCCTCGATGCCGTATCACGAGAGCACTTTGACGCACTTCGACGCTATCTCGATGCCCTCGCCATTCCCTACGTGGTGAACCCGCGCATTGTTCGCGGCCTCGACTACTACACGCATACGGTTTTCGAGTGGACGACGACGGCGCTGGGCGCCCAGGGGACCGTATGCGGTGGGGGACGGTATGATGGGCTCGTGGAGCGCCTCGGAGGCCGGCCGACGCCGGGCATTGGCTTTGCCATGGGCCTCGAGCGCTTAACCCTGTTGGCCGAAGCCCAGGGCCTGGGGCCTGTCCTGGACGGTAACCTCGACGTCTACGTGCTGGCCTTAGATGAGGCGCATACGGCCCAGGCCCTTGCCCTTGGCCACCAGCTTCGCCAGGCGCTGCCGAGGCTTCGCGTGCAAGTGCATTGCAGCGAGGGTAAGGCAAAGGCCCGCTTTAAGAAGGCCGATGCCAGCGGGGCGCGCTATGCGCTCATCCTCGGGGATGCGGAAGTCAGCCAGGGAACGGTGGCGATGAAGGATCTTCGCGCTCGCGAGGGCGAACAACGGACCGTTGCCCTAGCAACGCTTATCGATCAGTGGCGCGCCGACTATGGCGCCGAGGGCCCCTAGGCCCACCGTGAGGAGAACAGAACGTTGACGGACGTGGAAAGTGACGAGGAACTCGTTGAACTGATTCAGCGCTACTGGGCGCGCTATGGCGTCTCGCTCATCATTGGCGTGGTGCTGGCGGTAGGCGGCGTGCTGGGCTGGCGGAGTTATGAAGCGCGGGAGCTTGAGACGGCGGAGGCCGCCTCTACGGCTTACTACCGCTATGAACAGGCGAAGCTCGAGGGTCGGGAGGCTGATGCGGAGCTCGAGGCCGCGCGCCTGGCGGAAGCCCATGGCGATACGGCTTACGCCCTGTTCCTGGCGCTCGCGCAAGCGAAGGACGCCGTTGAGGCAGGTGATCTTGCTTCGGCGAAGGTCGCCCTGGAGAAGGGGCTCAGCCTCGCTCCAACGGATGCGCTCAAAGATGTGGTGCGTCTGCGTTTGGCCCGCGTTGCCATGGCGGAGGAGGGCGCTGAAGCCGCTCTGCGTGAGCTTGAGGGCATTCGCCAGGGGCAAACCATGGCGGGGGTGGCGGAGCTTCGGGGCGATGCCCTCGCGAGCCTCGGCGCCTTTGATGAGGCCCGGGCGGCTTACGCAGCCGCCCTCACGGCCGCCGAAGGCGCGTTGCCCATGGTGACCATGAAGCTCGATGCGCTGCCGGTAAAGGCCGAGGCGCCGGCTTCAGATGATGATCCCTCGTGATCGCCCTGAAATCCTTTTCTCGCCTACTTCTGCTGACCGCCCTCACCCTTGGAGGGTGTAGCTGGTTCGGTGATGACAAAAACCCCGATCTCGAACCTATGCCCCTTATGGTCTTTGAGCCGGAGGGGGCTCTGGTCGAGGATTGGTCTGTACAGGTGGGCGACGGGCAGGGCAAGCGCTACACCCGCCTTCGCCCGGCCCTTGTCGACAACACCTTGTTTGTTGCCGATGCCTACGGTCTGGTGGAGGCGCGCAGCCTAGAGGATGGTGCGCTGCGCTGGCAGGCGCGCATTGGCTTGCCGGAAGCCGGGTGGCTGTCGAAATTGAATCTACTGGCCCGGGATAGCGACAACGGCAGCTTCGTCACCGGCGGCGTGGGCGCCGACGCCTACACGGTGCTCCTGGGCACCCGCGATGGCGTGATCCACGCGCTGCGTGCGGACGACGGCGAACCTCTCTGGACGGCGCAGCTTTCGTCGGAGATTCTCAGCCCCCCTGCGGTCAACCGAGAATTGGTGCTGGTGTTGACGAGCGACGGGCGGCTCACGGCGCTGAATCGGTCGGACGGAGCCCGCCTCTGGTCCTACGATACGCAGGTGCCCGTCCTCACCCTTCGCGGTGGCAGTGCGCCCCTGCTGAGTGGGGGCTTTGCCTTGGGCGGTTTCGCCAGTGGTCGCCTAGTGACGCTTCGTGCCAGCAATGGCCAGGTGCTTTGGGAGAATGCCGTGGGTCTGCCCGCGGGGCGAAGCGAGCTTGAGCGGATTGCCGACGTCGACTCCACGCCGCTCTTGAAGGGCGGGGTCGTGTTCGCTGTGAGCTACCAAGGAGCGGTGAAGGCCCTGCGCCTGCAAGATGGGCAGGCCCTGTGGGAGCGCCCGCTCTCGAGCTATGGCGCCCTGGCAGAAGGCTACGGCGCAGTTTTTGTAACGGATGACGCAGGCTCGATTTTCGCCCTGGATCAAAACGACGGCGTCGTGAGCTGGCAGCAGCCCGGCTTGGCGCGCCGGGGCGTCACGGGTCCGGCGGTGGCCGCGGGGAATCTCCTAGTGGCCGACGAAGAAGGGTATGTGCACCTCTTTGCTCAGGCCGATGGGCGGCCCCTCGCCCGGCGCCGCGCCGATCGCAAGGGCGTCCGCCTCGCCCCCCTGGGCGACGGTGAGCGTTTCTACGTGTATAGCAATCGCGGGCGCCTTCAGGCCCTGCGCTTCGAGGCCTCACCGTGAGCCTACGCCCATGACTGGCACCCTCGCCCTGGTTGGGCGTCCGAACGTTGGTAAGTCGACCCTCTTTAACCGTTTAACGCGAAGCCGGGATGCACTCGTGGCAGATTTGCCCGGGCTCACCCGCGATCGCCAATACGGCACCGCGGAGCTTGCCGGACGGCGCCTCGTGCTCATCGACACCGGCGGCTTGACCGGGGAAGAGGTGGGTATTGATAGCGCCATGGCCCAGCAAACCTTGCAGGCCGTCGCGGAAGCCGATCGGGTGCTGTTCCTTGTTGACGGCCGGGCTGGGCTGACGGCGGGAGACGAGCTTATCGCCGAGCAGCTTCGGCGCCTTGGGCGAGAAGCTCACCTCGTCGTCAATAAGGTGGATGGGGTGGGCGATGACGCGGCGCTGGCGGAGTTTGCGAGCCTGGGCTACGGCGAACCGCTGGCGATTTCCGCAGCCCACGGCCGGGGCTTACGCACCCTCGAAGAGACCATAGGGAATCTCTTTCCCGAGGCCCTGACGGAAGAAGAGGAAGCGGCGCGGGGCCTCGTGGTCAGCGTGGTAGGACGGCCCAATGTGGGCAAGTCCACGCTGATTAACCGCATGCTCGGAGAAGATCGGGTGGTGGTGTTCGATGAAGCGGGCACCACTCGCGACAGTATTTTTATCCCCTATGAGCGAGATGGGCAGCGCTACACCCTGGTCGATACGGCAGGGGTGCGGCGCCGGGGCCGGGTTACGGATACGGTCGAGAAGTTCTCTATCGTGAAAACCCTGGCGGCGATTGATGCTGCGGGGGTGGTGGTCTTACTCATCGATGCCCGCGAGGGGCTTGTGGAGCAGGATCTCCATCTCCTGGGCACGGTTTTGGAGTATGGCCGGGCCGTGGTGCTGGCGGTGAACAAGTGGGATGGCATGACCCCCGACGATCGCGCCCGGGTGAAGGACACGCTGGCCCGGCGCCTGAACTTTATCCCCTGGCTGCGCATTCACTTCATTTCCGCGAAGCACGGCACGGGGGTCGGCACGCTCTATGGTGCTGTGGCCGAGGCTTGGGAGAGCGCGACGCGCAAGATGGCGACGCCGAAGCTGACCGCGGTGCTCGAGGCCTCTGTGGCGGAGCACGCGCCGCCGCTCCACCAGGGGCGACGCATTAAGTTGCGCTATGCCCATCAGGGGGGGCATCGCCCGCCTCGGATTATCATCCACGGCAATCAAACCGAGCATCTCTCGCAGGCCTATATCCGATTCTTAGAAAAGCGCTTCCGGGAACACTTCAAGCTCGTGGGCACGCCCCTTGTGGTGGGCTTCAAAGGCTCCGAGAACCCTTTCGCGGGCCGTCGCAACACGCTTACGCCGCGCCAGCAGCGTAAGCGGCAGCGTTTGATGAAGCACATCAAGAAGAACAAGCGCTAGCGGTCATACAAGCGTCACGGAACGTTCAGAAATCTGTAAGAGAACGCTCACCTAAATTTCATATCCGCTCGGCAAGGTGTTTGGGGATTTGCCCACTCACCGGAAGGAGCGGTTATGACGTTCAAAATGAAAGGCCTTGCGGCCGCGATGATGTGCGCCAGCGTTCTGCTGGCCGGCTGTGAAGGGGATGACGGGGCGCCGGGCGCAACCGGTCCTGCCGGCGCGACGGGCGCGGCGGGCGCAGCGGGCGCAGACGGCCAAGACGCAACGCGCACGGCCATTTCCCTTTCCTTCCTCGGTCGCGGTTTTAATCCGGATGCGGCCTTTGACGGCTCGGCGGCGGAGATCGTCGATTTCGACCCGGCGACGAACAAGGCCTTCGTGGTAAACGCGCAGGCTGGTGGGGTCGATGTGTACGACCTGGCTGCGCCGGCGTCGCCCGCCTTTGTGGAAGAGCTTGACGTGGCGGCGGATGTCGCTGCAGCCGTTGAAGGCCTCGCTGCAGCTGACCTCGGCGCGGTGAATAGCGTCGCCATTGATACCGCGAGCAACACCATGGCGGTGGCTATCGCCGCAGCCGTTGAGCAAAACCCGGGCTACGTGGCGTTCTATCAGGCCTCGGACAACACGTTCCTGGCTGCTGTGCAGGTGGGTGCCCTGCCCGACGGGGTGGCCTTCTCTCCCGATGGCACTAAAGTGGTAGCGGCCAATGAGGGCCAACCGAGCAGTGATTACACCAATGATCCTGATGGCTCCATCAGCATCGTCGACGTTTCTGGCGGCGCTTCGTCGGTTACAGCGGCCAACGTCACCACCGTGACCTTCGATGCGCTGACGGCAGCGGATATTCCCAGCGTGCGGATTTCGGGCCCCGGCGGCGACATCGCCGCGGCCATGGAGCCGGAGTACGTGGCAATTTCTGCCGATAGCTCGACGGCCTACGTGACGCTCCAGGAAAACAACGCCATTGCGGAGGTGAATCTCACCACCGGGGCGCTGACCGCCGTATGGTCCATGGGCTTCAAAGACCATCGGAACCCGGGCAATGAACTGGATGTTAGTAACCGCGACGATGTAATCAACATTCGTAGCTGGCCCGTTTACGGGGTTTACATGCCTGATGCGCTGGCGACTTATCAGGTCAACGGAGTGAACTATGTGGTCACGGCGAATGAGGGCGACTCCCGCGATTACGCCGCTCACGTCGATGAACTCCGTATCAAGGACATCACCGACGATCCTACCAACGGTATCGATTTGCCGCTGGCAGACGTGCTCACCTTCGGTGGGGACTACGATCAAGATGGCGACGTGGATGCCCTGGATTTTCTCGAAGATGAGGCCCTGGGCCGCTTGAAGATCATCACGGATCTGGGTGCCACGGGCACGAATTGCGATGCCACCGGTGCGGCGCCCACGGGCTGCACCTATACGGCGCTTTATGCGTTCGGCGCCCGCTCCTTCTCGATCTTCAATGCCGATTCAAAGGCGCTGGTTTTCGACAGCGGTAGCGATTTCGAGCGCATCACGGCGCAGCGCTTTCCGGAAAACTTCAATGCACAGAACGACAGCAACGACTTTGACAGCCGCTCTGACGATAAGGGCCCGGAGCCGGAAGGTATCGAGCTGGCGGTCATCGATGGCCGGACCTACGCCTTTATCAACCTCGAGCGGGTCGGGGGCGTGATGGTCTATGACGTCACAGAGCCCGAGCGTTCCGAGTTTGTGCAATACATCACGAACCGGGACTTCACCTTGGCCGACGCTGATTTGGATGCTGGCGTGACGGATCTCGGGCCGGAAATCACGCACTTCATTAGCGCCGAGGACAGCCCCTCCGGGGTGCCGCTGCTGCTGGTCAGCAACGAGGTGAGTGGCACGCTGGCGGTCTATCAAATCGACGTGCGTCAGATTGGTAACTAAGACCTAAACATGCGGGGGCTCGCGCCCCCCTCAGAAGCCCCGCCCAGGTGCCTGCGCGGGGCTTTTTTTATGGCTCGTCCTTTTGGGGCGAGACGGGGCCCTCCGCCGTGACGGCGAGGGTGCCTTCGGCCAAGGTGGCGAGCAGGCGAGTGCCTGGGGGGATGGCTTTGGGGTTTTTGATCACGGTGCCGAAGCGTTTGTCGGCCTCCGGTTCGGTGGTCAGGACGGCGTAGCCGCGGGCGACGGTCCCGAGCGGGCTTTGCAGCTGGAGGGCGGTGGCGGCCAGGGCCAGGCGCTGGGCCAGGGAGTTTTGTTTCTGCTGAAGGGCGTCGCCGAGGGCTTGGCTCGTGCGAGCAAGCGCCGCCTGCTCCTGCGTGATCTGCCGCAGGGGGGCAGCCTGGCGCAGCCGGAGGGCAAGGCTCTGGGCGCGGTCTCGGGACCGGGCGAGGCGCTGGCCCGGGGCCGCACTGCGAAGGCGGTGCTCGAGGCCCTTCAGGCGCTGGTGGTAGTCCCGCTGCTGGTAGCGGAGCCCTTGGCGCAGTTGGCTTTCAAGGCCGTCGAGGCGCTGGGCTAGCTGCTCGAGGCGGGGGCGAGGGTTCGGCAGTTGGCGCTGCAAGCCGCGAAGGCGGTCGCGCCGCTGTTGGAAAGTCAGGCGCAGGGCTCGGCGAAGCCGTCCGCTTTGGCGCTCGAGCTGATGGGCGAGGGCGTCGCCATCCGGCGTGGCCAGCTCCGCTGCCGCCGACGGCGTAGGCGCGCGGAGGTCGGCCACAAAATCCGCAATGCTGACATCGCTCTCATGGCCCACCGCGGCCACCACGGGAACGGGGCAGGCCACCAGGGCCCGGGCAACCCCTTCGTCGTTGAAGGCCCAGAGGTCTTCTAGGCTACCGCCCCCGCGTCCGGTGATCACCAGTTCTGGTGCCCCCTCCGGGTCGCCTTCATACCAGCGGGCCAGTTTGCGGAAGGCCGCGATGATTTCCTCCGGGGCCCGTTCGCCCTGTACGGCCGTGGGGATGAGGGTGAGGGTGGCCGCGGGCCAGCGTCGCCGGAGCACGGTAAGGAGATCATGGATGGCCGCACCGGTCGCCGAGGTGATCAGGGCGATATGACGGGGCAGGGCGGGCAGGGGCCGCTTCCGCGCGGCGTCAAACAGCCCTTCTGCTTCGAGCTTCTTCCGCAGCGCTTCGTAAGCTTGGCGCAGGGCCCCCTCGCCGGCGGGCTCGAGGCTGTCCACGATCAGCTGAAATTCGCCCCGGTCGGGATAAAGGCTCACCCGGGCTCGAAGCTTGGCCTGAAGTCCGTTGCGCACCTCGCATTTCACTCGCGCATTGCGGCCCCGGAACATCGCGCAGCGCACCTGAGCCTTGCTGTCCTTTAAGGTGAAATACCAATGGCCGGAAGCGGGACGGGAAAAATTCGAGATCTCCCCTTCAATTTCGATCAGCCCAAAGGTGCTTTCAAGGGTGACCTGCACCTCGTGATTGAGGCGGCTTGGGGTATAGGGGGCCGGGGGGGCAGCGAGTGTCGTCATGACCCCATGCTAGCAGGGCTAAGGCCCCTTTGCTTTGCGTTCCCCGGCGGGCCGGCGTAGCATTGCGCGCTTATCTTTCCGAGGGCCTCGCGATGCTCCGAATTGCCCACGACGCGCTTACCTTCGACGACGTTTTGCTCCTCCCTGCCTACTCGGAAGTCCTGCCTTCGCAGGTGGACCTAACGACCCAGCTAACGCGCAACATTCGCCTGCATATTCCTTTGCTTTCCGCGGCTATGGATACGGTCACGGAAGCGCGCTTGGCCATTGCCATGGCGCAGGAAGGGGGTATCGGCATCATCCATAAGAACATGCCTATTGAACGGCAGGCGCGGGAAGTGCGTCTGGTGAAAAAGTTCGAAAGCGGCGTGATTCGCGACCCCATCACCATCGCCCCGGAAGCCACGGTGCGCCAGCTCCTCGAGCTCACCCGGGAACACGCGATCTCCGGCGTCCCGGTGGTGCGCGGGGCGGAGCTCTTGGGCATCGTTACCTCGCGGGATGTGCGCTTTGAGCCCGACCTGGAAACCAAGGTCAGCGAGATCATGACCCCCAAGGAGAAGCTCGTCACGGTGCCGGAAGACGCGCCGGAGGACGCCGTACGCGATCTGCTCCACCGCCATCGCATCGAGAAGGTGCTCGTCACCAACGATGCCTTCGAGCTTCGCGGCCTGATTACGGTGAAGGATATTAATAAGGCGCAAATGTACCCGCGCGCCTGCAAGGATTCCCAGGGCCGGCTGCGGGTGGGGGCCAGCGTCGGCACCTCGGCGGAAACGGAGGCCCGGGTGGCTGCCCTTGTGGAGGCGGGGGTGGATATCATCGTGGTGGATACGGCCCATGGGCATTCCAAGGGCGTGCTCGATCGCGTTCGCTGGTTGAAAGCCAATTATCCCCAACTTGACGTCATTGGCGGCAATATCGCCACGGCTGATGCCGCCCGCGCCCTGGTGGACGCCGGGGCGGACGCCGTGAAGGTGGGCATCGGCCCCGGTTCGATTTGCACTACCCGCATCGTCACGGGTATCGGCGTACCCCAGGTCACCGCCGTGGCCTCTGTGGCCGAGGCGCTGAAGGACACGGACGTATCGGTCATCGCGGACGGGGGCGTTCGCTATTCCGGTGATTTGGCCAAGGCCATCGTCGCCGGCGCCCATGCGGTGATGGTGGGCAGTCTTTTCGCCGGTACGGATGAAGCCCCGGGGGAGGTTGAGCTGTTCCAGGGCCGTACCTACAAAGCCTATCGCGGCATGGGGTCCCTCGGCGCCATGGATCAGGCCCACGGGTCCTCTGATCGTTATTTCCAGGGTACGGAGCGCGACGCATCGAAGCTGGTGCCGGAAGGTATTGAGGGCCGCGTCCCCTACAAAGGCGCCATGGGCAGCATCGTGCACCAGCTTATGGGCGGCTTGCGCGCGTCCATGGGCTACACCGGTTCTCCCGATATGACCACGATGCGGACCCGGCCTCAGTTCATCCAGGTAACCTCCGCGAGCATGGCCGAGAGCCACGTGCACGGCGTCAGCATTACCAAAGAAGCCCCGAACTACCCCACCCGCTAGGGCGAGACGAGAGCGAGCATGAGCCAAGATATCCACCAGGAGCGCATCCTGGTCCTCGACTTTGGATCCCAGTACACCCAGCTCATTGCGCGCCGTGTTCGAGAACTTGGGGTGTTTTGCGAGATCCTCCCCTTCGATGTGCCGGAAGCAGAAATCCGCACTCGTGCCCCCCGGGGCGTCATCCTGTCCGGCGGGCCGGAAAGCGTCACCTTGGCGGAAACGCCGCGGGCGCCAAAGCTGGTGTTTGAGCTCGGCGTGCCTGTGCTGGGCATTTGCTATGGCATGCAGACCATGGCGCTTCAGCTGGGCGGTGCGGTAGAGCCCTCCGATGAGCGGGAGTTTGGCCACGCGCGGGTGACGCGCCTGGCGCCCGACGCCTTTCTGGGTGATCCCGTGGACCACGGCGACACCGATTACGACGTGTGGATGAGCCACGGTGATCGGGTGTCGGCGCTGCCCCCGGGCTTCCAGCACAGCGGGCAATCGCCCAACGCGCCCATCGCCGCCATGGCCGACCCCGCCCGCCATTTCTATGGCGTGCAGTTCCATCCTGAGGTCACCCATACCAAGCAAGGCCAGGCCATGCTCCGCCGGTTTCTGCGGGAAGTCTGCGGCTGCCATGCGCTCTGGACCGCAGCCAATATTGTCGACGATGCCATCGAAGCCGTGCGCCAGCAGGTGGGGTCGGGGAAGGTGCTGCTGGGCCTCTCCGGGGGCGTGGATTCCTCCGTGGTGGCGGCCCTGCTGCACCGCGCGATCGGCGATCAGCTCGTCTGTGTTTTCGTCGATAACGGCCTGCTTCGCCTGAAGGAAGGCGATGAGGTCATGGAGGCCTTCCGCCAGGCCGCTGATG
>JADHNU010000010.1 GCA_016779325.1 Pseudomonadales bacterium | reverse complement strand
GTTGGCTGAGCCACGGGGTGCTGCACACGGTGTGGCTCATGTGGCGCTTGCGCTGGGCCTATGCGCGGGGCGCCGATCCCGCGGTACTGGCTCGGCGCTATCGGGAAAGCGACCCGGCGTGAGCGCCTCCTTCCGGCTCCAGCTCTTTGCCCGCCCGCTGGTGGCCGGCGCGGTCAAAACCCGCCTGGTTCCCGCCCTTGGCGCCGAGGGCGCACTCGCGCTTTACGCCCACCTGCTCGATTTCGTGGTGGATATCGCGGCGGCCACGGCTTTGGGGCCGCTCGAGCTGTGTTTCGCCGACGAGGTCCCGGGAAAGGCCCTTTGCCAGGTAGCCGAACGCGTCGGCGCCGAGCTCGTGCCCCAGGGAACCGGGGACCTGGGGGCGCGCATGGCCCGGGCCCTCAAGCGGGCGCAGGGGGAGGGGGCTCGGCCGATCCTCCTTGGAACGGACTTGGCGGGGCTGCGCCCAACGCACCTGCTGGGCGCCGCTGAGGCGTTGGCCAAGGGGGCAGCCTATGCGCTGGCGCCAGCGGAAGATGGGGGCTACGGGGTCATCGCGGCGGCCACCTGTGACGATGCGCTTTTTCGCGCCATGCCCTGGAGCACGGAGACGGTCTTCGCCGAAACCGTGCGCCGCCTGGAAACGCTCGGCCGCGCCTGGGTCCGCTTGCCCGAACTCTTTGACATTGATGGCCCGGAGGATTTGCCCCGGCTTCGCACCCACCCTCAGCTCAGCGCCGCCCTCAAGGGCTTGGGTGATGTTTCCCCTTCGTGATCACAACCCCACGGCGCGCACCCCCTGGGTGACCTACGGGCTCATGGGGCTCAATCTTTGGGTATGGTTTCGCTGGCAGGGCCTGGGTTTCCCCGAGCCCTTGCTCACGTCCTTTTGTGAACATGCCCTCATGCCTGGGGCGCTACTGGGCCTCGCGGAACCGGGAACGCTCGTGCCCCTTGGGGACAACGCCAGCTGCCGCCTTGGCGAGCGCAATCCCGCGAGCGTCTTCACCAGCATGTTTATGCACGGGGGCTGGCTCCATCTGCTTGGCAATCTGTGGTTCCTGTTTATTTTTGGCGATAACGTCGAGGATCGGCTCGGGCCCCTCCGGTTCCTCTTTTTCTACCTCCTGGCGGGGGTGGCGGCCGCCTCGGCGCAAATTTTGTCGGCGCCGGCGAGCACCGTGCCCATGGTCGGCGCCTCCGGGGCCATTGGCGGGGTTATGGGGGCTTACGCCGTCTTCTATCCCAAGGCGCGGGTGGATTTGCTCGTGTTTCTAGGCTTCTTCGTGACGCGCTTGGCCGTGCCGGCCTTTGTGGTGCTGGCCTACTGGTTCGCGCTCCAGGTGCTGGCGGGGCTGCCGGCGCTTGGGCGAAGCGGCGGCGGGGTGGCGTTCTGGGCCCACATCGGCGGGTTCCTCGCCGGGTTGGTCTGGGCCCTCGGGGAATTGCGTCGAACGCCGGCGCAGCGGCCCCGCCGGGGCAAAAGACGCTGACCCGAGCCCGGGAGCTGCGTACACTTCCGCCATGCGCATTCGCCAACACACCGATCTCGCCGGGCTCCGGGCTGCAGGCCAGGCCGTGGCCCAAACCCTCGTGGCCATGGGCGAAGCCCTTGAGCCGGGCCTGTCTACGGCCGAGCTCGATGCCCTCGGTGCGCGCCTGCTGGCGGGCTTTGGGGCCTGCTCCGCGCCGCAGCGAGACTACCGCTTTCCCGGCACCACCTGCATCAGCATCAATGAGGAAGCGGCCCACGGCATTCCCGGGCCGCGCTGCCTCGCGCCGGGGGATATCGTCAACATCGACGTGTCCGCGGAACTCGACGGCTACTACGGCGATACGGGGGCGACCTTTATCGTGCCGCCGGCGAATCCGCTTCATGAGCGCCTATTGGCTGCCACCGAGGAGGCCCTCCGGGCGGCCCTCGCCGTGGCCCGGGCCGACGCCCCCCTAAACGAAATTGGCCGCGCCATCGAAACCACCGCGAAGGCTGCGGGCTTTACCACCCTGCGCGATCTCGGCAGCCACGGGGTGGGGCGACGGCTCCACGAGGCACCGCGTTTTATCGCCAATTTCTACGATCCCAGCGATCGCCGGCGCTTAGCGGAAGGCCTCGTCATCACCATCGAACCCTTTCTCTCCCTGGGCTCGGAAGGGTGCACCACGGCGGCGGACGGCTGGACGCTCCTCTCAGGGGAGGGCAACCGCTCGGCGCAGTTTGAGCACACCCTGGTCATCCGCGCTGACGGCCCCGAGCTTATGACCCTGCCCTAACGGTCCCCAAGGGGGCTGGCCCTGGCTATACTCGCGGCGAGCGGAGAGGAGAGCGTGTGGCGAACCCCCTGGTGACGGTCGAGGCGCTGTATTGCGAGCGCGATGAGCGGGTGCTCTTCTCTGCCCTGAGCTTTACCGTTGCGCCGGGGACGGCGGTGCAGCTGCGGGGCCCCAACGGGGCGGGGAAAACCACGCTGCTGCGCATTCTCGCGGGGCTCCATCGCGATTACGAGGGGCGGGTGGCTTGCCCTCGGGAGGCGCTGGCCTACCTTGGCCATCGCCCCGCCTTAAGTGGCGTGCTGACGGCGGCGCAGAACCTGGCCCATTACCTTTCCCTGACGGCGCAAGGTACGCCCCTGGCCGCCATCTCTAACGCTCTGGCTGAGGTGGGGTTGGCGGGCTTTGAAGACGTGCCCTGTCAGGCCCTGTCCGCGGGGCAGCAGCGCCGCGTGAGCCTGGCGCGTCTTCCCCTTTTAGGCGACCGGGCTGCCCTGTGGCTGCTCGATGAGCCCTTTACGGCCCTCGACGACGAGGGCATTGCCCTCGTGTCGGGCCTGATGGCCAAGCAGCAGGCGCGCGGGGGGGCCGTGGTGTTCACCACCCACCAACCGCTCGCGCCGGCGCCGGGGCTGCATACGCTCTGGCTTGGGGCCCCGGACCCGGCCGCCCCGGTGGTGGCGTCGGCCCATGGCTAAGGCACCGGGGCTGTTCTGGGGACAGTTTCGTCGCGATGCGGCCCTCGCCCTGCGCCAGCCCGGCGAGCTGGCCAATCCCCTGGCCTTCTTTCTGCTTGTGATCACCCTGTTCCCCCTGGGGGTGAGCCCGGAGACCGCGGTTCTGGCCCCCCTGGCCGCGGGGGTGCTGTGGATTGCGGCGCTCCTGGCCACCCTGCTCAGCCTGGAAGGCCTTTTTCGCCGGGATCGGGACGAGGGCACCCTTGAGCAGTTGGTGCTGCATGGCGACCCGCTGGTGTTCGCGGTGCTGGCGCGCCTAACGGTCCATTGGCTGGGCACGGGACTGCCCCTCACCCTGCTGGCGCCGCTCCTCGGGGCCATGCTGGCCCTGCCCGAGGCGGCGCGCTGGCCCGTCACCCTGGCCCTGGCCCTGGGAACGCCGATCCTCGTGCTGCTCGGGGGCGTGGGCGCTGCCCTCACCGTGAGCCTTCGGGCCGGGGGCGTGCTGCTGGCCCTGCTGGTGTTACCCCTATTTATCCCCGTGTTGATTCTGGGCGTGAGCGTGGCCGAGCTTGCCGTGGCGGGCCTGCCGACGGGGGCCGTACTGGCGTGGCTGGGCGCCGGCGCAGCCCTGGCCTTGGTGACAACGCCCTTCGCCATCGCCGGGGCCCTTAGCATTGCCGTGGAAACGGGCTAGGCTTGGCGCCGACAAAAAGGAGAGCATGGTGAAATTTCCCGCCCCCCTCGTTCGCCTCTGGCATCGTCTGGGATCGCCGCGCTGGTTTTTCGAGACTACGGCGCCCTGGCTTCCCTGGCTCCTGGGCCTCGGCGTCGCACTCCTGGGCGCCGGCGCCTTCTGGGGCCTGGCGCTGGCGCCGGCGGACTATCTGCAGGGCAATAGCTTTCGCATCATCTACGTTCACGTGCCCTCGGCGATTCTGGCCCAGTCCTGCTACATGCTCATGGGCAGCTGTGGGGTCGTGCTGCTGGTTTGGCGCATGAAGCTGGCGGATATGGTCCTGGAGGCCGCGGCCCCCATTGGCGCCTCCTTCACGGCCCTGGCCCTCGCGACCGGCGCCGTGTGGGGTAAGCCTACCTGGGGGACCTGGTGGGCCTGGGATGCCCGGGTCACCTCCATGCTTATTTTGCTGTTTCTCTACCTGGGGATTATGGGCCTGCGGCAGGCGCTCCAGCGCCCGGAGGCGGCGGGGCGGGCCTGCGCCATCCTGGCGATTGTGGGTCTCGTGAATATCCCCATCATCAAGTACTCCGTGGATTGGTGGTTGACGCTCCATCAGCCCTCCACCTTCAAACTCACGGAGAAGCCGGCCATGCCCCCGAGCATGTGGATTCCCCTGCTGCTTTCCGTGCTGGGTTTTTACGCCCTGTTTATCTGGAGCGTGCTCCAAAGCACGCGGGTGGTGGTGCTCGAGCGGGAGCGGCGGACCCAGTGGGTGCAGAACTTTGTGGCCGCCGAGGGGTCTAAGGCATGAACTTTGATAGCTTCGGCGCGTTCCTGGCGATGGGCGGCCATGGCCCCTACGTGTGGGGGTGCTACGGCCTGACCCTGCTTGTGCTGCTGTACAACCTCCTGGCGCCGGGGCGGCGCCAACGGCGTTTTGTACGGGAACAGGCCGCGCGCCAGCGCCGAAGTGGCGGCCCCTAGGGGTTTGGGAAGCGGACAGGGCGCAGTCAGGCGCGCTATGATGGCGCGAATGAGACGGGAGCCTTAGCCATGCATCCAAAGCGTCGACAGCGTCTTACGCTTGTGGCCTTTCTTTTTGCCGGCGTTGCCGTTGCCGTCGGCCTTGCGCTCTTCGCCCTGAACGAGAACATCAATCTGTTTTATCCGCCGGATCAAATCGCCCGAGGCGAGGCTCCGACGGATCAACGCATTCGCGCCGGCGGCATGGTGCTCGAGGGGAGCGTCAAGCGGGATCCGGGCTCCCTCGCGGTGCGCTTTACCCTATCGGATATGGCGGGCCACAACGTGCCGGTGGTCTATGAAGGCATCCTCCCGGACCTCTTCGGGGAAGGGCAGGGGATCGTGGCCACGGGGCGTCTGCGGGCCAATGGCACCTTTGAAGCCACGGAAGTGCTCGCGAAGCATGACGAGAACTATATGCCGCCGGAGCTCGCCGCCATGGCGGGGCGGAAGGCACCGGAGGGGCAGCAGGCGGGCCTCGCCACCTTAGACGCCGGGGGCTAGGGCGCCTAATCGCCGGCGCAGTCACAGGGGGAAGGCATGATTCCAGAGCTGGGTCACTTTGCGCTCATTCTTGCGCTGCTGTTGGCAGTGCTGCTGGCTACCGTCCCCATGGCCGGCGTCGTGCGTCGGGACCTCACCCTTCAGCATAGCGCCGGATCCCTGGCCGCCGGGCTGTTCGTATTTCTCCTGCTGTCCTATTTGTGCCTTACCCAGGCCTTCCTCACCAACGATTTCTCCGTGGCCTACGTGGCGAATAATTCCAACGCGCTCCTGCCCTGGTACTACAAGGTGAGCGCCGTTTGGGGCGCGCACGAGGGGTCCTTTTTGCTCTGGACGCTGATCATGGGCGGCTGGACCCTGGCCGTGGCGCTGCGCTCCCAGGCCTTGCCCACGGCCATGCTGGCGCGGGTGCTCTCGGTCATGGGCGCGCTCACCGTGGGCTTTATCCTGTTTTTGCTTATGACCTCGAACCCCTTCGAGCGCGTGCTGCCCGTGGCCGCCACGGAGGGGGCGGATCTCAACCCCCAGCTCCAGGACTTCGGCCTCATCGTTCACCCGCCCATGCTCTACACGGGTTATGTGGGCTTTTCCGTGGCCTTTGCCTTTGCCATTGCAGCGCTGCTGTCCGGGCGCCTCGACGCCGCCTGGGCGCGCTGGTCCCGGCCCTGGACCAACCTTGCCTGGGCGTTCCTGTCCGTGGGCATTGCGCTGGGCAGCTGGTGGGCCTACTACGAACTCGGCTGGGGCGGCTGGTGGTTCTGGGATGCAGTGGAGAACGCCTCCTTCATGCCTTGGCTCGTGGGCACGGCGCTCATCCACTCCCTGGCCGTGACGGAAAAGCGCGGGGTGTTCAAAAGCTGGACCGTGCTGCTGGCCATTTCGGCCTTTTCCCTGTCCTTGCTCGGGGCCTTTATCGTGCGATCCGGGGTGCTCACGTCTGTTCACGCCTTCGCCGTGGATCCGGAGCGGGGCATGTTCATCCTCATCTTCCTGCTTCTGGTGGTAGGCGGCGCCCTCACCCTCTACGCCCTGCGGGCCCCGGTAATGCGGGCAGAAGCCCGCTACGAAGGGCTCTCCCGGGAAGTGATGCTGCTGGCGAACAACATCCTGCTGGTGGTGTCCACGGCGGCCGTGCTGCTGGGCACGCTCTATCCCTTGCTGTATGAGGCGCTGACCGGCGGTGGCAAGATCTCCGTGGGCCCGCCTTATTTTAATGCGGTATTTGTGCCCCTTATGGTGCTGCTGCTGCTGGTGATGGCCCCGGCGCCCCTGGCCCGGTGGAAGCGTACGAGCGGCGCCCAGCTGGTCAAGAGCCTTGGCAAAGTGGCCCTGGCCAGCGTGGCCCTGGGCGTGGTGCTGCCGCTGCTGACCACCGGCGCGCTCGACCTCTGGCCCGTGGTCAGCGTGGCTCTGAGCGCCTGGATCACCCTGGCCTTGCTCCAGGATGCCGTCGAACGGGTCCGGAACAAGCGGGGCCTAGGGGCCAAGCTTCGGGGTTTGGGGAATCTTGGGGCAGGCTACGGCGGCATGGTGCTGGCCCATCTCGGGGTGGCCGTCACGGCCCTCGGAATTGCGCTCACGACCACCTACTCCACGGAGCGGGACGTGCGCCTGACGCCGGGGGAAGCGGTCACCCTGGGCCCGCGCACCTACCTGTTCGAGGGCGTCGCCCCCCACGAGGGGCCGAACTACGTCGCTGACCGGGGCACCGTTCGGGTGTTCCAAGGGGGGCAGCCCATTGCCGTGCTCCATCCCGAGAAGCGGCGCTATTTGGCGCGGCAAATGGTTATGACGGAAGCGGATATCGATCCGGGCTTCTTTCGAGATCTGTACGTGGCCCTCGGGGAGCCGCTTGGGGAGGGGGCCTGGGCCCTGCGGGTTCACGACAAGCCCTTTGTGCGCTGGGTTTGGTTTGGGGGCGTGCTCATGATGTTTGGGGGGCTCCTTGCCGCCTTGGATCGACGCTACCGCCGGCTGAAGGCGCGAGACCAAGCTGCGCTGGCCGGGGCGGCCACCGCATGAGCCGGACCAGCCTTTTCCTGCCCCTGGGGCTTTTTCTCGTCATGGCCTTCATGCTGTGGCGGGGCTTTGCCTTGAACGATCCCCACGAACTCCCCTCGGCCCTCCTCAACCAGCCCCTGCCGGCCTTTGAGAAAACGCGCCTCGCCGATGGCGCGCCGGTTACTCGGGATGCGCTGCTTGGGGAACCCTTTTTGCTCAACGTATGGGCCACCTGGTGCCCGACCTGCAAAGCGGAGCATGCGGAGCTCAATCGCATTGCCGCCACCTACGGCGTGCCCCTCGTGGGAGTGAACTACAAAGACAACGGCCCCGCGGCGCGGGCCTGGCTTGCCCGCTACGGCGATCCCTATCGCCTGTCCTTAGTCGACGACGATGGGAGCCTGGGCATCGAGCTGGGGGTGTACGGCGCGCCGGAAACCTTCGTGGTCGATGCGGAGGGCGTAATTCGCTACAAGCGCGTAGGCGCGGTGGATCGACGGGTTTGGGAAGAGGAGATCAGGCCTCTCCTCACGCGCCTCGGCCTACCCCTGGAGACCCCCAAGGCATGAGCCTAAGGCACGTTTTGCGCACGGCCCTGACCCTCGCGGCCCTGGCGCTGGCCCCGCTGGGCTTTGGCGCCATCGATACCTACGAATTCGCCAGCGCCGAGGACGAAGCACGCTATAAGGCGCTGATCGACGAGCTCCGCTGTCCGAAGTGCTTGAACACTAACCTTTCCGGCTCCGATTCCCCCATCTCGGCGGATCTGCGCCGCACCGTAGCCACCATGGTCCAAGCGGGGGAGGGGGACCAGGCCATTCGGGATTACCTGCTCGCGCGCTACGGCGATTTCATTCTGTATCGGCCTCGGGTGATGCCCGCCACCTACGCCCTTTGGTTCGGGCCCGCCGTGCTCCTTCTGCTGGCGCTGCTGATCGTCGTGCGCATGGTGCAACGGCAACGGCAGGACGCTGGCCCCGCCCCCCTGACCGATGCGGAGCAGGCGGCGCTGGCGCGTCTTGCCAACCGAGGGGGGCAGGGCGCGGAATGACCTCCCTTTGGCTGTCTGCTTTGGCCCTGGCCGTCGTGGCCATGGCCTTCGTGCTCTATCCCCTGCGCCGGCGAGCCGCCGACGACGGCGAGGCGCTCCGGCTGAGTTCCAACCTGGCCACCTTCGACGAACGGCGGGCGGAACTGGCGGAGGATCTTGAGGCAGGCCGAATTGACGCGGCCAGCCATCGGGCCCTGCTTGCCGAGCTTGACCGAGCCCTGCTTGCCGACGTGGGGTCCGCGTCCCCGGTGCCGGCCAGCCAGCCGCGGCCCGCGCGCCGCGTGCTCTGGTTTGCGGCGCTTCTCCTGCCGGCGGTGGCCTTGGGGCTCTACAGCCCCTGGGGCGCCTCCTTCGGCGCCGCGGAAGATCTTGCCTTTAAGGCCGACTTGGAGGCCTTTGACGAAGCTCAGAATGCGCTTGGGGCGTCGCCGTCGGCCGCGGAGGTGGCGGGCCTGCGGCTGCGCCTTGAGGGGCTCGAGGGGCGCCTGCGCACCCTCGGGAGCCAGGAGCCCGACGGCTGGTTCCTCCTCGGCGAGCGCGCCATGGATCTGGGCGCCTTCGCCCAGGCCGCGGAGGCCTTCGCCGAAGTGGAGGCGCTCACCGGTGGCGCCCTCGTGGCCCTGGTGTACCAAGCCCAGGCCCTTTATCTGGCGAACGATCGACGCCTCGATGCGCGGGCCCGGGCCCTGATCGATCGCGTATTGGCCACCGTGCCCGATCAGCCCGTCATGCTTGAGCTGCTGGCCATGGAGGCCTTTTCCCAGGGGCGCTATGGCGAGGCGGCGGAAACCTTCGGCCGGGTGCTGGCCACGGGAATTACGAGCCCCCAGCGCCGCCAATTCCTCGAGGATGCCCAGCGCCGGGCGGCGGAGCTTGGGGGCGTGGATCTTGCGGCGCTTACCGCCCAGGCGCCCTCGGGCCCGGGCATCGACGTCCGCGTGACCGTGGATGAGGCCTGGCTCCAGGGGCTTCCCGCCCAGGCCCAGCTGTTTGTGCTCGCTCGCCCTCCCGGAGGGCGCATGCCCTTGGCCGTGGAGCGGCATGATCCGACGGCCTCCCTTGCCGTGCGTCTGGGCCCGGAGGACGCCATGAGCCCGGCCATGAGCCTAGTCGGTCGCGACACGGTGGAAGTGGTTGCTCGCCTGTCCATGGACGGATCCCCCGCCGGGGGGGAAGGCATGCGCGAGGTGGTTCTTGAAGCGGTGCCAACGGCAGGGGCTTTGGTCTCCCTGGCCCTGGGCCCCTCGGCGCCCGCGCCGGCCCTTGCCCTGGCGGAGCCGCCCCGGGCCGCGCCCCGTGCCCCGGTCGCGCCGGAGGGGGCCTCGGACTCGGCGGGGCAAGCCCTGCGCCTTGAAGTAGCCCTTGCACCGGGGCTGACGGCACCCCCCGGGGCCACCGTGTTCGTTTTCGCCCGCGCGCCGGGTACGCCCATGCCTCTGGCCGTGCAGCGCTTCCCCGCCAGCGAATTGCCCCGAGCCGTGGTCTTGGATGAAGGCGCGGCCATGATTCCCGGCCAGGGCCTGGGGTCCGTTCCCGCCGTGGAAATTATTGCGCGGGTGACGGCGAGCGGTGGGGTTCGGGCCCAGCCCGGCGATCTTGAAGGACGCTTGGGGCCCCTGAGCACCACCGAGCCCGATGCCTTTTCCCTGGCTCAAGGCCTCCTGATCGATCAGCTTGTGGAGTGATCGCAAGCCAACCCCTAGATGCAGGGGTTAGGGCGCTTCGGCTACACTAAGAAAAAAGGCTGGCGGGCCCGTTGCCTTGCTTCTGAGGATAACGAAAAGCCGGCGTCGCGCCTCCAGGGGCTCGGGGAACCATGCGTTTAAAATCCATCAAGCTGGCGGGCTTTAAGTCCTTCGTCGACCCCACCACGGTGCACCTGCCCGTGAACCTCACGGCGATCGTCGGGCCCAACGGGTGTGGCAAGTCGAATGTCATCGATGCGGTCCGCTGGGTGATGGGGGAAAGCAGCGCCAAGCAGCTTCGCGGTGAATCCATCACCGATGTCATTTTTAACGGCTCTAACACGCGCAAGCCCACGGCCCAGGCCAGCATCGAGCTCGTTTTCGACAACAGCGACCAGCGCATCGTCGGCCAGTATGCGGGCTTTGCGGAAATCGCCATTCGCCGCTTGGTTACCCGGGACGGCCAATCCACCTACTTTCTGAACGACACCCGGTGCCGGCGGAAAGACATCCAGGATGTGTTCCTCGGCACGGGGCTTGGGCCCCGAAGCTACTCCATCATCGAACAGGGCATGATCTCGAACCTCATCGAGGCCAAGCCCGAGGAGCTCCGCCAGCACCTGGAAGAGGCCGCAGGCATCTCTCGCTACAAGGAACGGCGGCGGGAAACGGAAAACCGCATCAAGCACACGAGGGAAAACCTCGATCGGCTGAACGATCTCCGGGAGGAGCTCGATCGCCAGCTGGGCCGGCTCCAGCGCCAAGCCCGCGCCGCGGAAACCTTTAAAACCTTGAAGGGCGAAGCCCGCCAGCTGGAGGCGGAACTCCTTGCGCTGCGCTGGCAGGGCCTTTCCTCGGAGCTTGAAAGGGCTGAGGAAGGCGTTACGCGAGCTGAACTGAACCGCGAGAACGCCGTCACCGCGCGCACGGCCACCCTGCGGCAGCTTGAACAGGCGCGGGTGGGTCGAGAGGAACTCGGCCAGGAGGTGGACGGCATTCAGCAGCGCTTCTATAGCTTGGGGGCGGAAATCGCCCGCCTTGAAGAAACGCTGCGTTCCGGGGAGCAGCGGGGCCGGCAGCTCATGACTGATCGGGCCCAGGCGGCGGCGCGGAAGGAAGAGGCCGAGCGCAACCTCGAAGCCGATAGCCGACGGATAGAAGAGCTCGAAACCACCCTGGCGGAGCTGGGGCCGGCCCAGGTGGCGGCGCAGGCGGCGCAGCGGGAGGCCGATGGCCGTCTTGCGGACGCCGAGCAGGCCCTAGCCCAGTGGGAAAAGGGCTGGGAGCGCTTCAATCAGGAAGCTGCGGGGCCCGCGCGCCGGGTGGACGTGGAAGCAGCCCGGGCCACGCAGCTGGAGCGGACCCTGGCGCGCCTTCAGGAGCGCCTGGCTAAGCTCGAAGGAACCGTGCCGGCGGTGGAAGGCAGCTCGGAAGATTTAGCAGCGCTCGACGACGCCTTGGCCACCCTGGCAACCCAGCTCGCGGAAGACGAGGCTCGGCGCCAGGGCATGGGGGCGCGCATTTCCGCGGAGCGCAGTGCCCTGCAGGAGGCGGAACGGGCGCTTGCGGAGTTGCGGCGCGATGGGCAGCAGCTGGCGGGTCGGCGCGCATCCCAGGAAGCGCTGCAGGAATCGGCTCTGGGTCGGACGGACGAAGCCGCGGCGAGCTGGCTTTCGGAGCGGGGCCTGAGTCGGCGCCCCCGCCTCGGGGAGCGGGTCACCGTGCAAGCGGGCTGGGAAACGGCTGTCGAGCAGGTGCTCGGGGGCGCCCTTCAGGCCGTGGTGGTGGAGCACCTCGACGGCCCCGGGGAAGCGGCCATGGCCCTCGATAACGCCGAGCTTACGCTGTTTGAGAGCCAGCAGGGCGCGGTGCGAAGGTCGGCGGAGGATGCGCTCGGACGCACCCCCCTGGCCAGCTACGTGCAAAGCGAGGACGACTTAAGCGCGCTCCTGGGCGGCGTTTGGGCCGTGGAGACCCTGCAGGAGGGGCTGGCCCTTCGCAGCCGCCTGGGGGCGGAGGAACGGATTGTGACCCGGGACGGGGTGCTCATCGGGCCGAGCTGGCTTCGCGTCGCCCGAGGCGACCACGCGGAAGCGGGCGTGCTCCGCCGGGGCCAGGCTCTGGACGCCCTGGCCCAGGATCTTGCAGCGAACCGCGCAGCCCAGGAGGCGGGGGAAGATCGCGTCGGCGGCCATCGGGCCCAGCTGGCCAGCCTCGAAGCGGAGCGGACGGGCATTCAGGACAGCTTGGATGAGCGGGCCCGGCTCCAGAGCCGAAAGCTCTCGGAGCGCAGCGCCTTAGCCGCGCGCCTCGAGGCGGCGGAGGCTCGAGCCCAGCGCCTGAAGGAAGAGCGCGCCGAACTCGAAGGGCAGCAGCGCCAGGAGCAAGAGGCCCTCGCCGCCGCCCAGGCAGCGCGGGCCCAGGCGGCAGCAGAGAAAGCCCGCTTCGACGGGGAACGGGAAGGCCGCCTCGGTGAGCGTGAGGGCTTGCGCAGCGCCGTCTCCAGCGCCCGGGCCGAGGCCCAGCGGCTGCGCGAAGCGGCCTATGAGTCGAGCCTAAAAGCCCAGAATTTAGGTACCCAGCTTGAGGCTACGCGGAAGGCGCAAGCGCGCCTGCAGCAGCAGCTTGCGGCGCTCACGACGCAGCTTGGCGGCTTAGATGATGTCTTGAAGGAAGTCCACGCGCCCCTCGCAGGGTTAAAGGCGGAACTGGAAGGCCAGCTTGTGGCCCGGGCAGAGGTGGAGAAGCAGCTCGAGAGCGCGCGCGGCCGCCTTTCCCAGCTGGATGCGCAGCTTCGGGAACTCGAGCAGGCCCGGAGCCAGGCCGACGAGCGGGTACAGGCCTTGGGCGAAGCCCTCGAGGCGGCGCGCATGGCGCACCAGGCCCTGGTGCTCAAGCGCACGGCCGTGGAAGAGCAGCTCGAGCCCTTCGAGCAGCGTCCCCAGGCGCTCCTGGAAGCGCTTGCTCCCGAGGCCGACGTGGATGCCTGGGCCGAGCGCCTCGAAGCGCTGAACCGACGCATTGAGCGGCTTGGACCGATCAACCTGGCGGCCATTGAAGAATACGAGCAGGAGCAGGAACGGAAGCACTATCTCGATGCCCAGAACGCCGATCTGGTGGAGGCGCTGACGACCCTCGAGGAAGCCATTCGTAAAATCGACCGGGAAACGCGCGCCCGCTTTAAGGAAACCTTTGATCAGGTAAACAGTGGGCTACAAAGCCTGTTCCCGAAGGTCTTTGGCGGTGGCCATGCCTACCTCGAGCTCACGGGCGACGATTTGCTCGACACGGGCGTGGCCATCATGGCCCGGCCCCCGGGGAAGAAAAATGCCTCCATCCATTTGCTGTCCGGGGGCGAGAAAGCGCTCACGGCCATCGCTCTGGTCTTTTCCATTTTCCGTCTGAATCCGGCGCCCTTCTGCATGCTCGATGAGGTGGACGCGCCGCTCGACGATGCGAACGTCGGCCGCTTTTGCCGCCTGGTAACGGAAATGTCCAAGGAAGTGCAATTTATCTATATCACCCACAATAAGATCTCCATGGAAATGGGCGAGCATCTGATGGGGGTGACCATGCAGGAGCCGGGCGTATCGCGCCTGGTATCCGTGAACGTCGAAGAAGCGGCCGCTTTGGCCGGCTAGGACGAGGGAGTCTGGCGCATGGAATGGGGTATTCGGGAACTGTTTCTTGCCCTGGGGGTGCTTGGCGTGGTGGCCATCCTGGGGCATGGGCTGTGGGTTCGCTGGCGCGACGAGCTACCCCTGCGGGTCGATCCGGGCCTCAGTAACGACGACGGCGACGAGCTGGATCTCACGCGCAGCGAACTCCCAAATGGCGGCGCGCGGGTGGTTTCCCCGGGCTCTCGGGCGGCCGGGGAAGACCCGGAGCCCGTGAATGCGCTTGCACCGCCGAAGGATGATCCCCTCTTTGCCGTGGAGGCTTCGCCTGCGGCCGCCCCGGCGCCGGAGGCCGGGCCTGCCGTGGCGCCGCCGACCATTCCCGAGCAGGCGCCGCTCTTCGCTGGAGAGCCCATCGTGCCCCGGGCGGCCCAGCCCCGGGCCACGGCGGCGAAGAAGCCTAAGTCCGCCGCGAAGGCCCCGGCCGCCGCCCGCACTGAGGCGCCCCGGGCCCGGAAGGCCGCGGAGCCGCCCCAGGAGACGATCGCCCTGCCGCGGGCCCCGGAGGAGGTGCTGGTGGTGCACGTGCTGGCTCGGGAAGCGCCCATGACCGGTCCAGCCCTCGTGGAGACGGTCACTCACTACGGCCTGCGCTACGGTGATATGAATATCTTCCATCACTTTGATGCGCAGCGGACGCCCGCTTTTTCCATGGCCAGTGCCGTGGAGCCGGGCACCTTCGATCTCAGTACCCTCGAGCGCTTCGAAACCCCTGGGGTGTCCTTCTTTCTGCAGCTGCCCGGGCCCGAGGCGCCCATGGAAGCCTTTGATGCCATGGTGCAGGTGGCCAAGGCCCTGGCGGAGCGCTTCGACGGCGACCTGCGCGATGAGCAGCACAGCGTCATGACCTCTCAGACGCTGGATTACTGCCGCCAGAAGATTCGCGATTTTCAGCGGCGTCAGATGTCCCGCCTGAGTGAGCGGTGAGCGCTACGGACTCGGAGGCTGCCCTGAGCGCGGCCCGGCGGGAAGCGGAGGCACTCCGGCAGGCCCTAGCGGACCATAACTACGCCTATTACGTGCTGGATGCGCCGACGGTCAGCGATGCTGCCTACGACGCCCTGTTCGATCGCCTGGGGGCCCTCGAGGCCGCCCATCCGGAGCTTCAGGACCCCAGCTCCCCAACCCAGCGCGTGGGCGGGGCCCCGGCGGCGGGGTTCCAAAGCGTGGCCCATCCCACGGCCATGCTCAGCCTCGGAAAATGCACCGATGAGGAGGGGCTTCGGGATTTCGACGAGCGCCTGCGCCGCGAGCTCGAACGGGACACCCTCGTCTACACCTGCGAACCGAAAATCGATGGGGTCGCGGTCCGCCTCGTTTATGAAGCGGGCCAGCTGGTGCTGGCGGCCACCCGAGGGGATGGGCAGGCCGGGGAGGACATTACCTCCAACGTGCGCACCATCGCTGCCGTGCCACTAGCGCTTCGGGGGGACGATTGGCCTGCGGGCCTCGAGGTACGCGGCGAGGTTTACATGGCGCGGAGCGCCTTTGCCCAATACAACGCCGGCGCGGAAGCTGGGGGCTACAAGCCCCTGGTGAACGCCCGGAACGGTGCGGCCGGAAGCCTCCGGCAGCTCGATCCCGCCATCACCGCTCGCCGGCCCCTGCGGATTTTTGCCTACAGCCTCGGGGAGGCGGGATCGGAGCGCTTTGCCTGCCATTTTGATGCCCTAGAGGGGCTGCGGCGCTGGGGCCTACCGGTGAATCCGCTTGCGGCGCGCTGCGAGGGCATCGAGGCCGTGCGGGCCTATATTGACCGGTGCCTAGCCCAGCGCAGCACGCTCGATTACGAGATCGATGGCGTGGTGATCAAGCTCGACGATTTTAACCTCCAGGCGGCGGCGGGCGTGCTCAGCCGAACCCCTCGCTGGGCCCTGGCCTTCAAGCCGCCGGCGGAGGAGGCCCTAACCCGCCTCGAAGCCTTGGAGCTGCAGGTGGGCCGGACCGGTGCGGTTACCCCCGTAGCGCGCTTGGCCCCGGTTTTCGTCGGGGGCGTCACCGTCTCCAACGCCACCTTGCACAATTTTGACGAGGTCGCGCGCCTCGACGTGCGGCCGGGAGACGCGGTGTGGGTGCGTCGGGCCGGGGACGTGATCCCCCAGATCGTGCGCGTGGACTATGATCTCACGGCCGAGCCCCGGGGGCCCGTGCCGGAGGTGCCCGAAGTGTGCCCCGTCTGCTCCGCGACGCTCCGCCGCGCCGAGGACGCTGTGGTGCTGCGCTGCCCGAACAGCCAAGGCTGTTCCGCGCAGCTGGTGGCCGGCCTGCAGCACTTCGCCCAGCGCACGGCCATGGATATCGACGGCCTCGGGGAAAAGCTGGCCACGGCCCTGGTCGAAGGGGGCCATCTGAAGGACGTGGCTGATCTTTATCGTCTTGATTTGCCGACCCTAGCGGGCCTGCCTCGCATGGCCGAGAAATCGGCTCAGAATCTCCTAGACGCCATCGAGTCCTCGAAGCGGCGCCCGCTGGCGCGGGTGCTTTTCGCCCTGGGCATACGGGAAGTGGGGGAGGCCACAGCCGTGACCCTGGCCGAGGCCTTTCCGAGCTTACCTGCGCTGCTGGCCGCGGATTTTGAGCAGCTTACGGCTCTGCGGGACGTGGGGCCCATCGTGGCTCAGGGGGTGCTCGATCATTTTTCCGAACCGGCCCATCGGGCGCTGGTGGATCGTCTGCTGGCCCAGGGGGTCGATCCCGAGCCCCCGGCACCCCGGGGGGCAACGCCTCTTGCGGGGCAAACCTGGGTGCTCACGGGCACGCTAGAAACGATGCCGCGGAAGGTGGCCAAGGACCGCCTCATCGCGCTTGGTGCTAAGGTAGCGGGCAGCGTTTCAAAGCAGACCGCGTGCGTCGTCGCCGGCCCCGGGGCTGGCCAGAAGCGCGCCGCGGCGGAAGCCGCGGGCATTCCCATTTTGGATGAGGCGGCCTTTATCGAATTTTTGGAGACCACCGAATGATGATGGCGTCCCTCCTGCGCGGCGCCGCCGCGCTGCTCCTTGCGGGCTTGCTTGCGGGCTGCGCCACCTCGCCCCCGGCCCGAAGCGACAATATTTGCCTGATTTTCTCGGAGAAAGCCGACTGGTTTGATGATGCGGCCCGGGCGGAGCGGCGCTGGGACATTCCCATTCCCGTGCTCATGGCCATCATGTACCAGGAGTCCTCTTTTAAGGCCAAGGCCAAGCCGCCGCGCCTGAAGCTTTTTGGTTTGATTCCCTGGCGGCGGCCGTCGACGGCCTACGGCTATGCCCAGGTGAAGAACGAGACTTGGGATGATTACGTGGAAGCGGAGGGGGGGCTCTTCTCCGATCGGGATGACTTCCGGGACGCCATCGATTTCATGGCCTGGTACAACCGGGCGAGCGTGAAGGAGCTGGGGCTGAAGCCCAATGATGCCTACAGCCTCTATCTGGCCTATCACGATGGGCGCGGCGGCTTCCGCCGGGGCACCTGGCGCAGTAAGGGCTGGCTTATCGAAACGGCGCGGAAAGTCCAAACCCGGGCGAACACCTATGACACCCAGCTGCGAGGCTGCCGTAAGGCCCTGGAGAGCCCCTGGTGGTGGCCTTTTTGAGGGCCCAGAGCCGGTTTTGGGGGCGCCCCCTTGCCGGGCTCCTGTTGAGTGGGACGGCCAGCCTAGGGACCTTGGCCCAAGGCGCTGCGCCGCCGGTGGCCGCCGTTGCCTATGAGGGCACCATCGCTGCCGTGCAGGGGGCGCTCAAGGCGGGAACGCTCAGCTGCGAAGCCCTCGTGCAGCATTACCTTGAGCGGGTCGAGGCCTTTGATCTGCCCCTAGGGCTGCGCGCCGTATCCGCCCCCAATCCGGCTGTGCTGGCCGAGGCCCGGGCCCTCGATGCGCAGCAAGCGGCGGGGGCGCCCCTGGGGCCCTTGCACTGCGTACCGCTTGCCGTGAAGGACAACATGGACACGACGGGGCTGCCCACCACGGCCGGCTCGGCAGCGCTGCTGGCCGTGCCGCCCCCTACGCGGGATGCCACGATCGTTGCGCGCCTTCGGGCGGCGGGGGCGCTGGTGCTGTTCAAAACCAACATGGCCGAGTGGGCCTTTAGCGCGAAGGAAAGCCTGTCTTCGAGCTATGGCCGCACGGCCAATGCCTATGATCGCCGCCATACCCCCGCCGGGTCTTCCGGGGGCACGGCGTCCGCCGTGGCGGCGAGCTTCGCCCTGGCCGGCCTGGGCACGGACACGGGCAACTCTATTCGCGGGCCCTCGGCCCATCTGGCGCTCGTGGGTCTGCGCCCCACCTTTGGCCTCGTCTCCCGCGCGGGCATCGTGCCTTTGCTGCTGGACCGGGACATGGCCGGGCCCATGGTACGCAGCGTGGCCGACGCGGCGGCGATCATGAACGTGCTGGCGGGCACCGATCCCCTGGATGACACCACGGCGGAGGCCGACGCGCGGCGCGCGCCGGATTACACCGCGGGCTTGGATGCCGGCGCCCTCCGCGGGGCCCGCCTGGGCGTGCTTCGCGCCTTCGTGCCGCCAGAGACGGACCCCGAGGTGCGGGCCCTTTTTGACGCGGCCCTGGAGGATCTTCGCGCCGCCGGCGCCGAGATCGTCGATCCCCTCGTGATTCCTGATTTCGAGCAGCGCCTCAAAGGCGGGCGTTTCTGCAATCGTTTCCGGGCCGACGTGGCCGCCTATGTGGAGGCCCGGGGTGGGGTGCCCTGGCGTGATGTGGCCACACGCCTTGAGGCCTTCGAAGTGCACCCCTTCAATGTGGAGCGCTTTAAGTTCTTCACCCAGGGGCCGCTGGCACCGCCGGCGGCCTGGGATCCGCCCTGTCCAGCCTTCGCCGATCACCCTGAGCGTCAGGCCTTCCTGACCGCGGTGACCCATGCCCTCGATGCGGCCGAGGTGGACGTGCTGCTGTATCCGAGCTGGACCGCCGTACCGGCGTCGCTCCTGGGCGCCGATGCGGAGTATCGGGGCGATAACAGCCAGCGCTTGGCCCCGGGCACGGGTATGCCGGCGCTTACCGTGCCCATGGGCTTCACCCGCGATGGGCGTCTACCCGCGGGGCTGCAGCTGTTGGGCCGGCGCTGGGAAGACGACGTGCTCCTGAAGCTGGCCTACGCCTACGAGCAGGCCACGGGCCACCGGCGTCCGCCGGCGGCCACGCCGCCCCTTGCGCCCTAGACCAGTTCGGCGAGCTGGGTGCGGCTGTAGGTGGCCGCGTCGCCGAGGCGCCCCGCTTGCACGAGCTTCGGCCAGTCTGGCGTGGCAATCAGCGCTCGGCCCACGGCGACCACGTCGAATTCGCCGGCGCTGACGCGCTCGGCGAGCCCATCAATATTCGTGGTGCCGACCGTTTCTTCCGACGCATAGGTGGAGACGAAGTCCTGGTTTAAGCCCACGGACCCCACGGTAACCGTGGCCAGCCCCGTGAGCTTCTTGGTCCAGCCTGCCAAGTTCAGATCGGAGCCTTCGAACTCCGGTTCCCAGTAGCGCCGGGTGGAGCAGTGGTAGGCATCGAGGCCCGCGTCCGTGAGGGGCGCAAGGAAGGCCTCAAGGGCCTCTGGGGTCGGCGCTAGCTTGCTTTCGAAGTCCTGCTGCTTCCACTGGGAGAAGCGCAGCATGATGGGGTAGTCGGGGCCCACGGCGGCGCGGACGGCGCGAATGACTTCGCAGGCAAAGCGGGTGCGGGCCACCATGTCGCCCCCGTACTGGTCCGTGCGGGTGTTCGTGCCTTCCCAGAAGAATTGATCGATCAGGTAGCCGTGGGCACCGTGGAGCTCAATGCCGTCAAAGCCCGCCGCCTTGGCGTTCCGAGCGGCCTCGGCGAAGTCCTCGATGCATTGGGCCACTTCCGCGTCGGTCATGGCGCGGCCCCGTTCCTTGCCCGGTAGCAGCAGGCCCGAGGGGCTCAGCGATTCCACCTCCGGGTGCCCTGAGGCCTGGGCATCGCGCATCACGCCCATGTGCCAAATTTGCGGGAAAATTTTGCTCCCAGCGGCGTGCACCGCCTCCACCACCTTGGCCCAGCCGGCGACGGGCACTTCGCCGCTGATGGCAGGAATGGCGTCGCTGCCGCTGGAGGCGAGGTCCCGCAGCGTTGTGCCTTCCGTAATGATGAGCCCCGTGCCCCCTTCCGCCCGGCGCTGGTAGTAGCGCGCCACGTCCTCCGTGGGGGTGCGGTTGGGGCTGAATTGCCGCGTCATCGGCGCCATGGCCCAGCGGTTGGGCAGGGTGATGGGGCCGAGCTTCACGGGCTCGAAGAGAATGCTGAGGTCGCTCATGGCGTGCTCCTGGCAAGGGTCGGGGTGGCCCCTTGGGGGCCGGTGTATCGGATTCGGTAAACGGCGCCGCGGTGGTCGTCCGAGACGAGGAGGGTGCCCTCCGGCTCGACAAGTACGTCCACGGGACGGCCGAGGGTCTCCTCGCCGCGGAGAAAGCCCGTCAGGAACGGCTCTAGGCGAGTGATGCGGCCGTCTTCCAGGAAGGCGACGGAGACCTGATAGCCGATCTTCGAACTCCGGTTCCAGGAGCCGTGCTCGGCAAGGAAGAGGGCGCCCTGATAGCGCTCGGGAAAGGCGCTGCCCGTGTAGAACGCGAGGCCCAGGGGCGCGCTGTGGGCGGGCAAGCGAAAGGCCGGCGCTTCATAGGCGTCGAGGCGATGGCCGTCCCCAAATTCCGGATCGAGCAGCACGCCGCCGTGGACGTAGGGATAGCCAAAATGGGCCCCGGGGGCGGTGATGCGATTGAGCTCCTCCGGGGGAATCTCGTCCCCCAGCATGTCCCGGCCGTTATCGGAAAACCACAGGGCGCCGGTGCCCGGCTCGAAATCGAAGCCTACCGTGTTGCGAATGCCGCGGGCGTAGATCTCAAAGGCGCCGGTGCGCGGATCCATACGCAGAAGGCTGGCGTAGGGGGGCTCGGGATCGCAGATGTTGCAGGGCGCGCCCACGGGGATGAACAGGTCGCCGGCGGCACTAAATTCGATGTGCTTCCAGCCGTGGTGCTTATCCGTCGGGAGGGCATCGGTGATGACCTCGAGGGCCGGGGGCGTTTCGAGCTGCTTTTCGACGTTGGGCAGGCGGTAGAGGTGGGACACGGCCGCCACGTAGAGATCGCCGTTGTGCACGGCCACGCCGCTGGGCAGATTCAGCCCCTCGGCCAAGGTGTAGCGCACGCCGTCCTTCACCGCCCAAACCCGCCCGTCCCGGCGCGTGCCCGCAAAGAGGGTCCCCTCAGGCCCGAGGGCGAGCTGCCGCGCATTGGGGAGGTCGTCGCTGACCACTTCGAGGGTGAAACCGGGGGGCAGGGTGAAGGTGGGCAGGGGCAAAGCATCGTCTTCCGCCCCGGCGCCCAGGGGCAGGAGTAGGACAAGGCGCAAGGCCAGGTGGCGAAGTGAGGCACAACGCATAAGAACGCTCCCAAGGGGGCCCGTGAAAACCGCTGGCAAGGCTAGCATTGCGGGCTCTTCAGTGCAGCGCCCGCTATACTCCTCCCATGACCGCTTCCGCCCATGACGACGCCACCCTAAGCCCCGCCCTGCGCGAGCAGATCCAGGGCGCCTATCGGGCTTGGCTGGCCGCCCGGGGCTTTGCCCCGCGCCGGGGCCAGCGCCTCATGATTGCGGAAATCGCTCGAACCCTGGGTGCCCTCACCGTCGATGAGCTGGGCGTGCGCGCCCCCGGGCCGCCCCACGTGGTGGTGGCCGAGGCGGGCACGGGGACGGGGAAAACGCTGGCCTATGGCTTGGCGGCCATTCCCCTGGCCCAGGCTCGGGGGCTCACGCTGGTGATCTCCACGGCCACCGTGGCCCTGCAGGATCAGCTGGTCGAGCGGGATCTACCGGACCTGCAGAAGGCCGCAGGGCTGAAGTTCACCTATGCGCTGGCAAAGGGGCGCGGACGCTACGCCTGCCTCGCGCGGCTCGACCGCATCCTGGCCGATGACAGCACGGCGCTGGCCAGTGACCTCTTCGGTCCGCCCCCAAGCCTTGCGGCCCGGCCCCTCTATCAAGCCCTGCGCGGGGCTTTGGAAGCGGGGCGCTGGGATGGGGACCGGGAGCGCTACGGCGAAGCCATCGAGGACGAGCGCTGGGCCTCGGTCACCACGGACCACCGCGGCTGCACGGCGTCCCGCTGTTCCTTCTTCCGTGACTGTCCCTATTTTCGCGCTCGGGAAGCGGTGCAACGTGCTGACGTCATCGTGGCCAATCACGATCTTATCCTCGCCGATCTGGCCCTCGGGGGCGGGGTCGTGCTGCCGCCCCCCGAGGAAACGCTCTACGTCTTCGATGAAGGACACCATCTCTCCGACAAGGCCCTTGGCCATCTGCGTCGCTTTACGCGCCTGCTGGGCAGCCAGCAAACCCTCGACAGCTTCGAGCGCTTGGTGGGAACGCTGGCCCAGCGCCTTGGCCGGGCGCCGGCCTGGGTGGCGGCGGCCCAGCGCCTGGCCCAGCTCGCCGTGCCCCTCCGCGAGGCCCTCGGGGATGCGCTCGCTCTGGCGGAGCGCCTTGATGCCCTGCAGGAGGGCGGGCGCCCGGGGCAAACCCGGCCGGGCCAGCCCCCGTCCCACCGCTTTCCCCATGGGGACGTGGGGGACGCGTGGCGTCAGCAGAGCAAGGGCCTGGCGGAAGGCTTTGCGGAGTTGGTGAGCCTGGCCGATGAACTGGCAGAGCGGCTGAGCGAGGCCCTAGAGCAAGCCGGAGACGCGCGGGCCGAGCTCGAGGCCGCGCAGGGGAGTCTCGGGCAGCTGCAGGGGCGGCTCGAGGGCAGCGAGGCCCTTTGGCGCGACTTCGCCAAGGCCAGTGCCCAGCCCCATGCCCGCTGGATCGCACGCCTCGGCCAGGAAGGCAGCCTCGACGTGGAAGTGCAAAGCTCCCCCTTAAGCGCTGGGGAGTCGCTACGGGACGTCCTATGGGAGCGATGCTTCGGCGCCGTGGTGAGCTCCGCCACCCTCACCTCCACGGATGGCTTCGGCCGCTTTGCCGAGGCCGCGGGCATTCCCGACAACGCCCGCTACCTGGTGGTGCCCTCGAGCTTTGCCTATGGGGAGGTGGCGCAGCTGGTGGTGCCGAAGCTGCGCACCGATCCGAGCCAAAGCGACGCCCACAACGCCGAGATTGCCGCGCTGCTGCCCGGGCTCCTGCGGGAGGATGAGGGCTCGCTGGTGATCTTTACCTCCTGGCGCCAGCTCGATCAGGTGTGCGCAGCGCTGCCGGCGACGCTGCTGCGCCGGGTGCTCAGCCAGGCCACGGAGAGCAAGGCGCGAATCCTCCTGGAACATCAGCGCCGCATTGATGCCGGGGACGGGAGCGTCATCTTCGGCCTGGCCAGCTTTGCCGAGGGCATCGATTTGCCCGGCGCCTATTGCCGCCACGTCATTATCTGCAAGCTGCCCTTCTCCGTACCCGACGATCCCGTGGAGGCGGCGACGGCGGAGTGGCTTAGCGCCCAGCAGCGTAATCCCTTCATGGAGATGTCCGTGCCCGACGCGGCGCTCCGTCTAAAGCAGGCCTGCGGGCGCCTTTTGCGCTCGGAAAAGGATTACGGGCGCATCACGGTGCTGGATAAGCGGCTCGTGACCCGCCGCTATGGCCAGGCCATTTTGGAGGCCCTGCCGCCCTTCGAGCGGGTCTTCGAAAGCTAGGCGCCGGCGCGGGTGAAGCGCGGGCCCAGGGCCTCGTTCGAGAGCCACGCGGTAATTAAGCGCGGCGGCGTCATTTCAAAGGTGATGTTCCGGGCCCGGAGCCCGGGCACGGGCGGGGGGCCGAGTTCACTGCCCGAGCGTTCCTCGAGGGGGAAGGCCTCGGCGGTGAGCGTCGTGCACTTAAAGCTCTCCGCGCACACGTAAAAGGGTTTGCCCTGGTCCTGAGCCGCCAAGGCGAGAAGATAGGTGCCCGCTTTGTTCACCAGGGTGCCATCGCCGAGGAGCGCATCGGCGCCCACGATAACCGCGTCTACCTCGGCCACGAAAAGGCCGGCCTGGGCGTCCGTGATGTAGCGCACGGCGATGCCCTCTGCGGCGAGGGTCGCCGCCAGTTCCCAACCCTCGCGCCCCGGGCGCGATTCCGTCACCACCACCTCCGTGCGCGGCAGGCGTTTGAGTACCTCGAGCACCGTGGAGCTGATGGAGTGGGTGAGTACGCGGCCAGCGCCGTCGAGCTGGCTTAGGGTTGCCCGCACCGTGGCGTCCTTCGCGCCGTCAGCCCAGGTGCGCACGGCCTGGGCTTGCGCCCGGGCGTAGGGGCCGAGGGCTTCCGGCGCCCCCTCGAAGTCGCGCACCGCATCGCGCCAGCGGGACACAAGGTTGTTGATGGCAATTAAGCTCGGGCGCACCGTGGCCAGGGCCTCGGCGAAGGCGAGCAGCTCCGCCTTGCGCACGTCCAGGGGACCCTCGGGGGCTTCCGCATAGGCGGCGAGGGCATCAAGCGCCCGCCGGGCGAGGGCCGAGGCCCCGTCCCGAAGGTTATCCCGAATGCCGCGGAGCAGCTCGGAGCGGAGGGCCTCTGCCGGGGTCACGGGGTGCCGCCGGTAAGCAGAAAGCGCCCCCGGGCCGCCTTAAACGCGGCGACGTCCTCCACCGCGGTGCCCGCGGGCGCAGGCGCGTCCTGGAAACGGCCGGGGCTGAAGGCCACCACGCGCTGGGCGTCGAGGCGGCGCAGGAAGACTTCAAAGAAGGCTTGATACTGCGCAAGCGTTAGGGCGTCCAAGGCCTCCGCGAGGGCTTCCCGGAGGGCGAAATCCCTACGCCCCGCTTCGAGGTTTTCCCAAAGCCGGCCCGCCCGTTCTCCCAGGTTCTTATCGCGTTCCAGCAGGCGATTTCTAAGGCCCAGCTTTTCCGTTTCAAAGCGCGCCGCATCCAGGTTGGCGATGGTTTCCCCATAGCCCTGCAGGAAGGTGGTGGTGGCGCCGAGGAGCTGCTCCGGCCCGGCGACGGGGCTTTGCACGAGGAAATAGAGCCCCGGCGTATTGCGGCGCACAAAGGCGCCTGCGGAAACCACGTAGCCCAGTTGCTGCTCGGTGCGCAGGGCATTGAAGTAGGCGGGGCTGAGCATGTGCCCCAGCAGCCCGAAGCGCACCCGCTCCCCGAGGCTTTGGGTTCGGCCTTGCACATAGAGGGCAAAGGCCGCGTCGTCGTGGTCGATGGCGAGGGGAGCGAGCAGCTGATCGCCCTCCTCGAGGCGCACCACGGCCGGTTCGGGGCCGGCCTGGCCCGGCGCGGTCCCAAGGTGCTTAGCGATGATCCCCTGGAGCCGTGTCCCGTCCTCCGGGGCCAGATTCCCCAGGAGCAGGCCGGTCATTTTCGGCGCGGCGAGCAGGGCCTCGGCGAAGTCGCTTAGAACGCTCTTGAGGGTGACGGCGTCCGCCGCGGCCAGCCGGGCCTCAAGAGGATAGGTGCCGTGTTCGAGAAGCCGCTGCAGCGCCCGCATGGTCTGCTGGTAGGGCCGGTCCTGCCGCTCGTTCTGCAGCCGGCGCAGAAGGGCTGCCCGCTCGAGCTCGAACTCCTCCGCCGTGAAGCTGGGGTCCTTAAGGCTGGCTAGCACCCGATCGAGAAGTTCCGGGAGGCGATCGCTGAAGCCACTCGCGCGAATGAGTACCCCGTTATCCGTAGGGCTTAAGGCAAAGCCCAGGCCCGCCAGCTGGGCCGGGTAGGCATAGCTGTTTAGCCGTCGGGCCAAAAGGGCGGTCCAGAGGGCGGCCCGCACCTGGCCTGCAGCATCGGCGCTGGCCGTGCCTTCTAGCTTCAGGCGGACCTCGGCGCGCGGGGCCTCGAAGGTGGTGTCGGGCGCGTGCCAAAGCGTGCCCCAGGGGCCCGCGGCGAGGACCCTAGGCGCCTCGGCCTCGGGGGCGTCAATGAGGGCAAGGGCCTCGGGGACGAAGGGGTTCGGCGCGGGAAGGCGCAGGCCTGCCGGGGCTCGGGGCGTCTTCCAGCCCTGCCAAAGGACCGGGGAAAGGGGTTCCAAGGCATAGTCGACATCGAAGTAGGGCTCGCGCTGATCCGTGTTCACTTCCGGCGCCGTGAGGGTGATCTGGACCCGCTCCGGGGTGAGCTGGGCGAGGAAGCGGTTGATCACCTCTGGGTCGAAGCGGTCCATGAGGCTCTGGGCCCGGAGCACATCCTCCGGCGGCACCTCGAGGAGCCCGGCGGCCAGCATGCTCACCGTTTGGAAGGCGTCCCGCTGCTGCTGATAGGCGAAGTCGAGGGCGGCAAGGCGCGCCTGCTCCTCATAGCGCCAGGCTTCCGGGCCGACGGCGCGAAGGGCCTCAATCTGGGCGAAAACCGCGGAAACCACCTGGGGCCACTGGGCGTAGCCTGCCTCCGTAAGGGACAGGGACAGGGAGAACACACTGTTGTATTCCCCCAAGGTCGACGCGCCAGCGCTAAGCCCTTCGATGAGCCCGGCGTCTAGGAGTACGGCGTGGAGCGTACCGTCCCCCTCGTGGCCGAGCACGTTCGCGAGGTAGGCCCCGGGGGCCTCTGCCAGGTAGGGGTCCAAGGGCGGCAGGGGAAAGGTGAGCTCGAGGGTCCGCCGTTCCTTGACCGGGCGAATGCGCAGCAGGCTAGGCAGCTGCCCCTCGGCGAAGAGGGGGAGGTCCGGTTCATTCTGCGCTGCGGAGCGCCTTTGGATCGGGCCGAAGAGCTCCGAGGCCCAGGCGTCTAAGGTGTTGAGGGGCTCGGGGGAAAGCACCACCAGGCGCATGCGGTCTGCGGAATAGTGCGCCTCGTAGAAGTTCACAAGGGCGTCCCGAAGGACGCCGGGCTCGTCGTCGGCCAGGGTTTCAAGGCTGCCGATGGTAAAGCGGCTGCCCGGGTGGGCCGGATTGAGGGCGCGCTTTTGGGTCATGTAGGTGCGCCAGCCGTCGTTCTTCATTTGCATCTGGTATTCGCTGTGCACGGCGTTGCGCTCGCGGCTGACGTAGGCCGCATCGAAGCGCGGGGCAATAAAGAACTGGGCGAAGCGGTCTAAGCCTTCATAGAAGGCTTCCGGGCGCAGGGAGAAGAAGTAATTGGTGTGGTCTAGCGCCGTGTAGGCATTCTGATTGCCGCCGTTTTGGCCGATGAACTCCCCAAAGCCATCGGGCTCGGGAAACTTCTCCGTGCCCAGAAACAGCATGTGTTCGAGGAAATGGGCAAGGCCAAGATGGGCCTCGGGCTCGGCGAAGCTGCCCACGTCCACCGCCAGCGCCGCCGCGGCCTGGTCGCTTTCCGGGGCGCTGATGAGTAGCACCTCCAGACCGTTGGGAAGCACGCGATGGGCGTAGCTGCGCGTATCGATGGGGCTTTTGAGAATGACCACGGCGTCCTTGGCCGGGCCATTGCGGTCGGGCTCCGTCGGGGGCGTGGCGCAGCTGGCGAAGCCGAGGGCAAGGGCGCCCAGGGCAAGAAGGGTGAGGCGACGACGAAGTCCCATGGCCAAGTCCTTTTCCGAAAAGCCGAAAGCGCTAGTGTACCGACCTTGTTCGCGGGCGTGGGTTCCCGCCGGGGGCAATGCTAAGGTTTTAGCCATGAATACGGTGCACAAGCTCTTGTGGGATCGCTCGGTGGCGGACGCCGCTCTGGCCCTCTGGCCTGCGCTTCCTGGGCTGTGGACGGGCTGGGACCGGGCGACGGTCCTGGCCCGCGCCCAGGATCAGCTGGGTCGGGGCGTGCTGTCCTGGCCCGACGCCGTGGCCCAGGATCGTCGCGTCGCCCTGTCCGTCCATGGGGCGGCTCTGGCGACCCATATCGCCGCGCATTTGGCGCAGCGGCCGCCGGGGGCGGGCCCTCTGCGGCTGCTCCTGAACGGCGCCCAGGGCAGCGGCAAAAGCACCCTGGCCGAGCTTCTGGAGGATCAGCTCACCGTCCTCGGCATCCCCTCGGCGTGCCTTGCGCTGGATGATTTTTATTTGCCGAAGGCCGAGCGGGCGCGCCTCGGGGCTGAGGTTCACCCCTTGCTCCGTACCCGCGGGGTGCCGGGGACCCACGATGTGCTGGCCCTGCAGACTGCGGTGCAGGCCCTAGGGCAGAGCGGGTCGCCCCTGGCCCTGCCCACCTTCGATAAGGCCGCGGATGATCGCCGAAGCGCGCCCCGATGGTTAACCCGTCCCCGGGCCTGCCTCCTGCTGGAAGGCTGGTGCGTGGGGGCCCCTTCGGCGCCCCCCGGGGAAAGCCCGGCCCCCCTCAATGCACTGGAGGCGGAGGAGGACCGGGACGGGCGTTGGCGCGCCGGAGTGGAGGCCGCGCTGGCGCAGCACTACGCTCCGCTTTTCGCCCAGTTCTCCGATCTGATCATGCTGAAGGTGCCGAGCTTTGAAAGCGTTTACCGCTTTCGGGAGGCTCAGGAGGCGGCGCTGCGCGCCCACCGTGCCCAGGCCATGGGCCCCGAGGCTGTGCGCCGCTTCATCGCCCACTACGAACGCCTGACCCGGCGCCAGCTCGCGCGGCTGCCGGCTCAGGCGGCGCTATGCCTCACGCTCGACGAGGACCACGCCCTCACCGCGGTGAGCGGCCCGGGAATTCAGGGATGATTCATGACCGCAGGGCCATGGTAGTCGTGGTCTCAAATGGTTAGGCGCCCCGGAGCGCAAGGATGGACACCCCCATGGCCCGTCGCCTTTCCCCCGTGCTTTATCTGGGGGCTGCGGTTCTTATCTGGCTTGTATGCCTCCAAAGCGCGCTGGCGGCCCCGGCGGAAGGGCTTCGTAGCGATTTTGCCTCCGCCACGCGCCACGTGGAGCGGCGCTACGGCGGCCAGGTCATTGCCGTGGCGCCGGCAGCGGAGCGGGCCCGCGCCGTGAAAGTGAAGGTGCTTTTAGACGACGGGCGGGTTAAAACCCTGGTGGTTGACGCCGAAACGGGCGAAATCTTGGACCAGCGGGGAGCGCGGCGCTAATGCGCATACTGATCGTAGAGGACGACCCCACCCTGGCGAGCCAGCTGAAGATGCACCTCCAGCAGGAGGGGCTCGTGGTGGAGCACGCCGGGGACGGACGGGAAGGGCTCTACATGGCGCAGGAGCTGCCCTACGACGCCGCCGTGGTCGACCTTGGGCTCCCGGAGCTCGACGGCCTTGGCCTGATCAAAGCCCTGCGCGACGCCGAGAATCGGGTGCCCGTGCTCATCCTCACGGCCCGCGATGGCTGGCAGGACAAGGTGTTGGGCCTCGAGGCCGGGGCCGATGATTACCTCACCAAACCCTTCCATTTCGAGGAGCTCCTGGCCCGGCTTCGCGCCCTCGTGCGCCGGGCTTCGGGCCACGCCAGTGCGGTGTTGCGGCACGGCCCCCTCGAGCTCGACACCTCGGCGAAGGATGTGCGCGTGGGCGGCACCCGGGTCATCCTCACGGCCTATGAGTACAACCTGCTGGAATACATGATGCTCCACCCGAGCAAGGTCATCTCCAAGACGGAGTTGACGGAACATCTCTACGCCCAGGATTTCGAGCGCGACAGCAACGTCATTGAGGTGTTTGTGGGCCGGCTCCGGCGCAAGCTCGACCCCCTCGCTGGCCGGTCGACGATCGATACGGTACGCGGGCAAGGCTACCGGCTCCTCGCGGCAGAGGGGTAAGGACGATGGCGGCCGGGCGTCGGTCGCCCCTGTTTCGCTGGCTTTCCCAGCCTAACGGTTCTCTTAGGCGGCGCCTGCTCTTCGCGGCGGGCCTTACGCTGTTGCTGTTCCTCTCCCTCACGGGCTTCGTGCTCGACGGCGCCTTTCGCGCCAGCATTGACGATTCCGCCCGGGCCCAGCTGCGCCTTCGCGTGCTGAATCTTCTAAGCGTGGCGGAGTGGGATGGGGCAGGCCTAACCCTGCCCCTTCGCCTCTCCGAAGCGCGCTATAACCGCCCAGGCTCGGGGCTCTATGCGCGCCTTTTTGACGAGGCGGGCACCTTGAAATGGCAAAGCCAGAGCCTTGGGCACAGCGCCGTTTCCCTGCCATCGCCCCTGCCCATGCCCCCCGGGGGCGAAGCCTTTGATCGCACGGCAACGCTAGCCGGCGCGCCGCTCTATCGCTTCACCTTTGGACTCCTTTGGGAGGGGCCGGAAGGCGATCGGCCCTACAGCCTTGAAGTGAGCTTCAGCCAGCAGCCTTTCCAGCAGGAAGCGCGGGGCTTTCGCCGCGCCCTATGGCTCTGGCTGGGGGGCGCGACGGCGGCGCTGCTGCTGTTACAGATGGCCCTGCTTTGGGCCGCTCTGGCGCCCTTCAGTCGGGTGGCCCGCGCCCTGGCCGCCCTCGAGCGGGGGGAGGAGGGGGCTCTGGAGGGTGCCTGGCCCCAGGAGCTTTCAGGCCTGGTGCACAATCTCGAAACCCTCTTGGCCTCGGAGCGGGCGCGGCAAAAGCGCTACCGCACCACCTTGGACGATCTTGCGCATAGCCTCAAAACCCCTCTGGCGATCCTGCGCAACGCGAAGGCCGAGGACGAGGAGGAGCGCAGCGCGCAGCTGGCGCGCATGGAAAGCATTATTGGTCATCATCTGAAGCGGGCGAGCGTCGGGGCGAATCCCCTCGTCGCGGAGGACGTCCCCCTGGCCATGCATGGGGAGCGGCTCCTTGCGGGCCTGCGTCGCCTCCACGCTGATCGGGGCCTCACCCTCACGGCGGAGCTGGACCCGGCCCTCACTGTCTCCATCGACGAGCGCGACCTCTACGATCTGCTTGGGAACCTTTTGGACAACGCCTGCAAGTACGGTAAGAGCCGGGTCCATCTGCGGGCCGAGGCCATTGCCGGCGCCGTGAAAATCTGGGTTGAGGACGACGGCCCAGGCATTCCCGAGGCGCTGCACCGCTACGTGCTGACCCGGGGTGCCCGGGCCGATACGGCCCAGCAAGGGCAGGGCATTGGCCTGGCCATGGTAACGGAGCGGGTAGCGGGTTACGGGGGTGCGCTGGCCTTCGAGACCTCTCCCCTGGGGGGAGCGGCGGTCTGTATCACCCTACCGCGCCGCGAGGGCGCCTAGCCGTCGCTATCCCGTAGGGCGTCCGTGCTGAGGCGCTCGCCGCTGGCGTCTAGGTGATGGCGCAGGGTGATGGGGCGACAGCATACGTAACAATCTTCAATGGTGACGACCGCGCGGTCTCCGAACCCCCCTTCGCTGCTATCGAAGAGGGTTTCGAAGCCTTCCCCGCAGTAGGGGCACTCGATGGCTAGGGGCTCGAGCATGGGCCCCTAGCCCCCCGTTGCCAGGGCGTCGCGGGCGCGCTGCGCCAAAGCCAGTCCTTCGTCCCCAGCCATGGCCGTGGCCAGCAGGCGAAGGGCCGCCGTGGTGGCCCGCTGCTGCGGATCGTCCTCCGCCGGGCCCTTGCCCAGGCCCGAGGCCAGGCGCGCGACCTGCCGCGCCAGGCGCAGCTGCGCATCGCTGGCGGGGCTCTCCACCCCGAGGGCCATTTCCAGATCGATGCAGGCTTCCCGCCGCGCTGCGTTATCCGGCGCCCCCTGAGCCCGGGCCTCGAGCGCCGCCTTGAGTGCTGCATCGTCGCTCTCCGGCAGGGCCTGTCCGGCCGCTTCCGCTTCGCAGCAGCGCTGATCGAGTTCGAGAATGCTGGCGAGCTGAGCCGTGGCCTGGCGGCGAGCAAAGCGTCCCTTGGCATGCTTCACCGCGTCTAGGGTCTTCTCTGCGGCCTGGCGCGCTGCGTCCACACTGCGGGGACCGCGACGAGGCAGGGCCTTAAGGGCCTGTCGAAGCGCGCCGAGGGGCAGAGCCTGGAGGGCGGCTTCGTCTTCCGCGGCGGCCAAGCCCGCCCGAACCTGCTCCGTGAGGGTGCGCAGGGCCTGGCTTTCCGCATCAGCGGCCTGCTTGGCTTCCGTGCGCGCTTTCTGCAGGTTGCCAAAAATGGCGTCGCAGTGGCTGCGGAAGGTGGTCCATAGGGCCCGGTCCAGCTTCCGGGGGGTGATGTCGATTTCGGCCCAGCGACGCTGAAGCGCTTTGCATTGCTCTGCCGCGTCCCGGCCCCCATCGCTTTGAGCCAGGGCCTCAGCCTCCGCCACGAGGGCGCGCTTGGCCGCAATGTTCGCTTGCCAGCGCGCCTCCAGCTGGCTCTTTAGGCCACGCATACGGGAGAAGAAGGGGCCCGCGAGACGGCGGCCGCTATTGTCCACGGGCTCATGCTGACGCCAGGCCGCGTTGCTTTCCCGATAGAGGCGATCGAGCGCTTTCCAATCGGGGGCCTCCCAGTCCACGGCATCGAGGGTGGCCTCCAGGGTTTTGAGCAGCGCCTCCCGGGCCGCCGTGTTGGCCGCGCGCTGCTGGCTTTGGGCCTCGAAGGCCGCGCGAGCGGGCTCGAAGGCGGCTTCCGCAGCGCCGTCGAAGCGCTTTTGCAGGGCTTTGCCCGCCTCGCCCCGCAGAGGCCCAAGGCCGTTCCAGGCGCTGCGCAGGGCCTTGACCGCCTCGGCCCGGGCCTTGCCTGCGCTCTCGGCGTCGTCGGCGCTGTCGCCCTCTCCGTCGGCTGCCGGGGCCGCTGCCTCCAGCGGCGTGGCGGCCAGGGTTTCAAGTTGGCCGATGAGCGCTTCCCGCGCTTCGAGGCTGGCTTCGAAGAGCTGCTCGCGCAGCGCCTGGTAGCGCGCTTCGAGTTCGGCGAGATCGATGCCCCCCTGAAACACCGGGGGGAGGGCCGGATGCAGGGTTTTCAGCTCCGCAAGCATGCCGCCGGCGGCCTTGGCTTGTTCGCTCGAAAGGGCGCGGTCAAAGCGTTGTACGCGCTTCTCTGCTCGTTCCTGGGCGCGCTGGGCGAGGGCGTCTAGGGCCCGGGCCCGCTGGCTTAGGGCCTCGCGCTGGCGCCGCGCCGCCATGGCTTCCGGCGGCAGGGCGCCTTCCCGGGGCCAGGCCAGGGTGGATACCCAACGATCTAGGGCTTCCAGCGCTTCTCCGAGGGCTGCGGCGCTCGCCCAAAGGGCGGTGGCCGCTTCCGGATCCTTCGGCGGATGCTCGGGCAGTTCGGGAAGGGCCTCCGGGGCTTCCGGTAAAGGGCTTGCGGTGCTGAGGCGCTCGAGGGCCTCCAAGCGTTCGCTCAGCCGACTATGCAAGTGGCTAAAGGTCTTCTTGAGGGGGCTAAGCACCGCATCGGGGAGGGACGGCTCGCTGCTAAGGGCGTCGTCCCAGCGCTCGCCTTCAAGGCGGAGAGCGGCGCTGAGGGTGGAGCTAAGGGCCAGGCCCTCGCCGCGGCTGATGCGCAGTTCGGCGTCCGTCAGGAGCCCTTCGAGGGCCTCAAGCTGCTGCTTTAGCTGGTCGCGCTTGGCGGCGGCGGCGGCTTCGAGGGCCGCGGCGGCGGCGGCGGCGCGCTGCTCCTCCGCCAGACGGGCGTCGAGCTGGCCGAGCGCCTGATCAAAGGCCTGGAGGGCCTGGTCAAAGGCGCTGGCCTGGTCGCCAAAGTGGCGCAGGGTTTGGGCAAGCGCGGCGAGGGTGCCGCGATACTCCGCGCGTTGGCGTTCCGCTGCGCGGTAGCGGTCAAGAAGATGGCCGTCATCCGTACCCTGAGCATGGGCGAGCAGGCGCTGGGCCTGGCTTTCGAGCTCCAGGGCGAGGGCGTCCGTTTCCTTTCGCGCGGCTCGGTAGTGGTCTAGGCGCGCCCGGAGCTGCTGGGCCACGGCCTTATCTTTGCTGCGGACCTGCTTTTCTAGGGTGCGCAGGGCTTCGTGGCGGGTCACCCGGGCCGCGGCGGCGGCCCGCACCGGTGCGGCGGGGTGGCGCGAAGCGATATGGGCGAAGGTGTCCTCTTCCTGCAGCGCGGCAAGCACGGGCTCGAAATGGGCCGGCTCCCGGCAGGCATCCACAAGGCGCCGGAGCCCCGTCTCATCCAAGCCCGCCATAAGGGGCTCGAGGGGCGCGCCGGCGCCCAGGAGTTCGGCCAGCACCGTACGCGCCGGGCCGCCAAGGCCCGGGGTGGCCAGCTGCTCCAGGCAGAGGGGCGGGTCCGCAAGTACCCTTAGGGCGGCTTCGCGTACCGCCTCTTCCGTGTCCTCCGTCATGACCAAGAGGAGCTTATCCCGATCCTTAGCGGGATCGAGCTTGGCGAGGGCGCTTAAGCGACGGGCGGGATCGGCGGCGGAGAGGTCGGTCCCCGTGAGCTGCTGCAGGTAGCGAGTAAGCATCGGTGTGTCTCAAGGTCAGGCCGGGGCAGGGCGCCCCGGCGCAGAGGCTGGATTAGAGGGCGTTGTGCGCCCCGTCGCAGAGGGGGGCTTTGGCCGACGCCTTGCACCCGCAGAAGTAGTAGGTTTTGGCGGCCGGCGCCTCGAAGGCCACGGGGGTGAAATCCGTGCCCTTATGAGAGCCATCGCAGAAGGGCTGCTTACTGCTGCGGCCACAACTGCACCAAAACACCTTTTGCCCTTCCGTCAGCTCGACGGGGAAGGGCGCTTTCTGGGCTACCACGGCGTCGCTCATGGGTGATCTCCTTTGCCTTACGGCTTAGCCAAAGTCCCGCTGTTCCCACCAGGGGAAGAAGTCGGGCATATCCGTGCTCGGTTTGCCGGTGAAGGCCGGCGGGCGCTTCTCGAGGAAGGACATGACGCCCTCCTTCGCATCGGGGCCCCGGCCCGTGCCGTAAACGCCCCGGGAATCGATCTTGTGCGCTTCCATGGGGTGATCGGCGCCGAGCATGCGCCACATCATGTGACGGATCAGGGTGACGGAAATGGCCGAGGTGTTTTCGGCGATTTCCTTGGCGATTTCCTGGGCCCGAGGCAGGAGGGCTTCCGGCGCCAGCACTTCCTTTACCAGACCGCCGGCCAAGGCTTCCTGGGCGGAGAACACGCGCCCGGAGTAGGCCCATTCGAGCGCCTGGCTGATACCCACCACCCGGGGAAGGAAGTAGCTGGAGCAGGCCTCGGGCACGATGCCGCGGCGGGAGAAGACAAAGCCAAACTTGGCGTTCTCCGAGGCCAGGCGAATGTCCATGGGCAGCTGCATGGTCGCCCCGACGCCCACGGCGGGGCCGTTCACGGCGGCGATCATGGGTTTGTTGCACTCGTAGATGCGCAGGGTGAGGAGGCCGCCTCCGTCCCGGGGGGGCAGGGCGCGGGTATCTTCGCTGCGGCCCTGGGCGTCGTAGTCGAAGGTTTCGCCGCCCTTTTCCAGGTCCGCGCCCGCGCAGAAGCCCCGACCCTCGCCGGTGACCACGATGGCGCGGACGTTGTCGTCGGCGTCCGCCGCATCCAGCGCAGCGATCATCTCGTGCATCATGGTGTTGTTGAAGGCGTTCAGCCGGTCCGGCCGATTCAGCGTGAGCGTAAGCACACCGCCGTCGAGTTCGTAGCGAATCGTTTCAAAATGCATCAAACCCCTCCAAGGTCCAGGTCGCATCAGGGCGCTAGTGTGCCTCGCCGGGCGCTTCCTTTCCATGGACCGGTGCACGGGCCTAGGTCGGGCGCCCAGAACGGTTGCCCCCGCTGGGGGGCCCGCCTATCATCGGTCTATTGCGCGTCGAAGGGGGAGAATAGCCGCGCCCAAGGCCCACCCGCAGGGGCGGCGCCGGGTAACGCTCCGTCTCCAAAGGGCTCGCGCCCCGGGGAAGTGGGACCAGCCCGCTTCTTTCTATTACGGCAAGGATTAGCGAGAGGACACCATGGATTTAGCGTTAAGCGATGCCGATCTGGCGTTCCAGGCGGAAGTTCGGGAGTTCGTGAAGACCTACTGGCCCGAGGAGGTGCGTCGAGCGCGCGCCACCTCCAGCCGCTTCGAGGAATCCCGGGGCCATTCCCCGGAGGTGCGGCGCTGGATCGACGCGTTAAATGAGCGCGGCTGGGCCGTGCCGAACTGGCCGCAGCAGTGGGGCGGCACGGATTGGACGCCCACGCAAAAGTACATCTGGGATCGGGAGACGGCCCAGGCTGAGTGCCCGCAGCTGTCCGCCTTTGGCGCCCGCATGCTGGCCCCCGTGCTGTACACCTGGGGCACGGACGCGCAGAAGAACGAATTCCTGCCGAAGATTCGCGAAGAGCGGATGATCTGGTGCCAGGGCTACTCGGAGCCGGGCGCGGGCTCGGATCTGGCTGGCCTGGCCACCCGCGCCGTGCGGGAAGGGGACGAGTACGTCGTGAACGGCACCAAGCTCTGGACCTCCGGGGCCCATGTCGCCGACTGGATGTTCTGCCTTGTGCGCACCCAGACCGGCGCGAAGAAGCAGGAAGGCATCAGCTTCCTGCTCATCGACATGAAAACCCCGGGCATCACCGTGAACCCGGTTTACATCCTCGGCGGCATCCACTCCGTTAACGAAGTGGAGCTGAAGGATGTGCGCGTGCCCGTGGAAAACCTCGTCGGCGAGGAGAACAAGGGCTGGACCTATGCCAAGGGCCTGCTCACCCACGAGCGCACGGGCATTGCGGGCGTGGCCCGGAGTGAAGTGCAGCTGGCCCGGCTCAAGCGCATTGCCCAGGACACGGGCATGGACGGCGGCGCCCTGTGGGACGATCCGGCCTTCCGCCAACGGGTCACGGAACTGGAGGTGGAACTCGAAGCGCTGTCCATGACCGAACTGCGCGTGCTGGCGCAGGTGGCGCAAGGGGGCGCCCCGGGGCCCGAGTCCTCCATCCTGAAAATCCGCGGTACGGAGCTGGGTCAGGCCATCGCCATGATGACCATCGAGGCCTTTGGCTACTACGGTATGCCCTACCCGGAGCAGACCCTCATCGACAACGAAGGGCCCATTGGCAACCCCTACGTCATGCCGACCATGAAGGGCATGCTCTACGGGCGCGCCTCGTCGATCTTCGGCGGCTCCAACGAGATTCAAAAGAACATTATTTCCAAGGCTGTTCTCGGGCTCTAAGTCCCAGGACATTTACTTCAGCTAAAAGGTTAGAGGAACTGACATGGATTTTTCCCTTTCGGAAGAGCAAACCCTCCTGAAAGACAGCCTTGAGCGCTTCATTCAGAACGACTACGACTTTGATACGCGCCGCAAGATCATGGCCGGGGAAGAGGGCTTCTCCCGGGAGAACTGGAAGCAGTTTGCCGAACTCGGTTGGCTCGCCGTGCCCTTCGCAGAAGAAGATGGCGGCATTGGCGGCGGCGCCGTGGAACTGATGATTGTCATGGAGCAGCTTGGTCGCGGTCTTGTGGTTGAGCCCTACATGGCCACCGTGGTCCTCGCCGGCGGCGCCCTGAAGTACGCCGCCAACGAAGCCCAGAAGGCGGACTACCTCACGGCCATCATCGAAGGCAGCAAGATGGGCGCCCTGGCCTTCGCCGAGCCCCAGAGCCGCTTCAACCTCGCCGATGTGGCCACCACGGCCACGGCAGACGGCGACGGCTACGTTTTGTCCGGCCACAAGGCCGTGGTGCTCGGTGGCCCCTCCGCGGACTTCTTCGTGGTGTCCGCCCGCACGAGCGGGGGCCCCCGGGATCAGGACGGCATCACCCTGTTCCTGGTGGACGCCAGTGCTGCGGGCCTCTCCCGCCGCGACTACCCCACGGTAGACGGGCTGCGCGCCTCGGAAGTCACCCTGGAAGGGGTGAAGGTGGGGGCGGACGCCGTGCTCGGCGCCGTGGGCGGCGGCTTTGCCACCCTCGAGCAGGTGATCGATGAGGCCACCCTGGCCGTGGGCGCGGAAGCCGTCGGCGGCATGGAAGTCTGCTACAAGGACACGGTGGAATACTCCAAGCAGCGGGTGCAGTTCGGCCAGCCCATTGGCAAGTTCCAGGTGCTCCAGCACCGCATGGTCGATATGTTCATGGAATATGAGCAGGCCAAGTCCCTCATGTACCTCGCGGCCATGCGCCTCGACGAAGGCTACAGCCCCGTGGCCAAGAAGGCGGTGTCGGGCTTCAAGGTGCAGGTGGGCAAGTCGGGCCGCTTCGTGGGCCAGCAAGCAGTGCAACTCCACGGCGGTATGGGCATGACGGAAGAGCTGAACATCGGCCACTACTTCAAGCGCCTGACCATGATCGACACGACCTTCGGGAATGTCGATTTCCATCTCAAGCGCTACGGCACCGTCTAAGGCCCTTCGCCCTTGGCGTAAGGTGCACAGAAAGGGAGGCTTCGGCCTCCCTTTTTTTTCGGTTTTCTTAAGGGAGGTGGGGTGATGGCAATTCCCCAATGGTTTTGGGATGCGGTGGAAGCACCGCGACACGACGATGCCGTGGAGGTCGATGAGGCCGACGTGACCTATACCCGCTGGGAGGGACCGGCGGGGGCGCCGGGGCTGCTACTGGTGCACGGCATGAATGCACACCGGCGCTGGTGGGATTTCATCGCACCCCAGCTGGCGGAGCAGTTTCAGGTGGCAGCCCTCGACCTGGCGGGCATGGGTGATGCGGACGACCGCTATGATTATTCCGCCGAGCTTTGGGCCGAGTCCCTGGTGGCGGTAGCCGATGCCGCGGGCTTGCCGCCGAACACGCTCATCGTCGGTCACAGCTTTGGCGGCCGCATCGGGCTGGAGGCCGCCGCGCGGCACGGCAGCCGCTTTGCCGGGCTGGTGCTGGTGGATGCGGGGGTGCGGGATCCGGCGGAGGCGGTGGATCAGAGTGGCCCCCGGGTGGGCGGGCGCCCCGTGCTTTATCCCGATGCGGAAACGGCGCAGCAACGCTTCCGGCTTCAGCCGCCGCAGAGCTGTGAGCACGAATTTCTCCTCACCTACATCGCGAAGCATTCGGTGATGGCCATCGATGGGGGCTACGCCTTTAAGTTCGATACGGACATGCCCGAGGTGATGACCGGCGTCGATCGGGATCGGGCCGAGGCTAACCTGCGCGCCCTCACCTTGCCTCTGGGGCTCATCTACGGCGAGGACAGCGAGCTCTTCTCCAAGAATACCCTGGGGTATATGGAAAGCGTGCGGCCCTTTACCGTCCCTCCCGTGGGCTTGGCGAAGGCGCAGCATCATCTCTTCCTCGACCAACCCCTGGCCTTTATTGCCGCCCTTCGGGAGCTGGCGCCGGCCCTGCTGGCGGCGGCGTGACGGGTGCGCTATGAGCCCCGCCCCGGGGCTCTCCGTGCTCGGGGTGGGCTTCGGCCGCACGGGCACCTACACGCTAAAGCTGGCCCTGGAGCAGCTCGGCTATGGGCCCTGCTACCACATGGCCGAGGAGATGGCCCAGCCAACCCATGATGCCCTCTGGGCAGCGGCGCTGGACGGGGAGGTGGAGCCGGCCCTGGATTTGTTAGCTGCCTATCCCGCCGCCGTAGACTGGCCGGCCCTTTATCTCTGGCGGGCGGCCCGTGCGCGCTGGCCCACGCTCAAGGTCATCCTGACGGAGCGGGATCCGGAAAGCTGGTATGAGAGTGCCGCGCGCACCATCGTGGCCACCATGAAGCGGGACGTGGTGCCAGGGGATGGGGTGCGTCCCGGTCATCGAGCACTGACCCGGCGCATGATTTTAGAGGCCACCTTTGGCGGGCGCTTTGATGAGCGAGATTACGCCCTGGCGGTTTATGAGGCGCACCGCGAGGCGGTGCGGGAAGCCGTGCCGGCCCCCCAGCTGCTGCGCTTTTCCGTGGCCGACGGCTGGGCGCCCCTGTGCGCCTTCCTGGGCTGCGCCGTGCCCGACGCGCCCTTCCCTGCGGAGAACAGCCGGGAAGCCTTTCCCCGGCTCTTTGCCCCCAAGGATTAGGGGGTGAGGACGCCGTGGCGGCCCAGGAAGGCGCGGATCGCCTCCGCAACCCGGGCGACGTGCTCCGGCTCCAAATGGAGATGGTGAGGGCCGGGCATTTCTAGCACCTCAAGATTCGGGTGATGTTCCCGGCGCCGCTCGAGGCCGCCTCGATACCAACGATCCCCCTGGGTGGCGGCAAGCAGCAGCGCCGGTGCCGTGCTCTGCGCCATGAGTTCATCAAGCTGCCGCTCCGTGATGCGCAGGGGGGTGGCGAAGCGAATGCGCGGGTCCGTGCGCCAGGTCACGCCGCCTTCCACGGCGTGGTGACCGCGCGCCACCAGTTCGGAGGCCGCAGCCAGGCTTTGATCCGTGGCCTGGGTGACGCGCTCGGCCATGGCTTCGACGCTGGCATAGACCGGCGGCTTTTTTTCCGTGGCCTTCAGCATCTGCAGGATGGCTTCCTTGTTGCGATCGTTGCAGTCCTTCGGGCTGCCCTGGTGATGGACAAAGCCGTCGATGCTGATGGCCTGGGTGATGCGCTCGGGAAACATCCCTGCGGTCTCCGAGGTGACGGCGCCGCCCATGGAATGGCCGATGAGGCCAAAGCGATCAAACCCCAGGGCCTCGGCGGCGGCGATGACGTCCTGCACGTCGCCGAAGGAGGTGTAGTGCACCCCCGGTGCTCGGTGATCCGAGAGCCCATGCCCTGCGAAGTCGAGGGCGATGAGATTCAGTTCCGGGAGCAGGGGCGCAAGACGATTAAAGGTGTTGGCGTTATCGAGCCAGCCATGGAGCGCGAGGAAGGGCGCGCCTTCTGGGTTCCCCCAGGCGCGGGCGCCAAGGCGCAGGCCAGGCACATCAAGGGTGAGCGCTTCGCCGTAGCGGAGCGCCGCCTGGGGGACGGCACTTTGAGTCATGGGGGTATTCCTTAGGGTAAAGCCGGCGCAGCCCTGGGGCGGCTGCGCCGGGGCCGGGTCCTAGCCTTGGGCGAGGCTCGCGAAGGACTTGCCTTCCTTCGCCAGACGCGCAAGGAGGGGCGCCGGGGTCCAGAAATCGCCGTACTTCTCGCGGAAGCCTTCGATCTTTTTCAGCACCACGTCGAGGCCCATCTTATCGGCCCAGAACATGGGGCCCCCGGTGACCTCCGGGAAGCCGTAGCCGTTGATGTAAACAATGTCGATATCGCAGGCACGAATGGCGATCTTGTCTTCGAGGATCCGAGCGCCTTCGTTCACGAGGGCCAGAATGCACCGGTCCAGCACTTCCTCGTCGTCGATGGCCGTGCGCGTGACGCCCAGCTCCGCACTCGTTTCTTCGACAAGCTTCACCACCTCCGGGTCCGGCTGGCCGGCGCGGCTGCCTTCCTGGTAGATGTAGAAGCCCCGGTTGGTCTTTTGTCCGAAGCGCTCAAGCTCGCAGAGCTTGTCGGCCACCCGCGCCGTAATCGGCACTTCCTCAGGCTTTAGGCCTGCGAGCTTGCGGGCGCGCCAGCCGAGGTCGAGCCCGACCAGATCGTTCATCTGGAAGGGCCCCATGGGCATGCCGAAGCCGCCGATGACCTTGTCTACCTGGTAGGGGGTGGCGCCCTGGAGAATCATCTCCCCGGCCTGGCGCGTGTAGCCCCCGAGCATGCGGTTGCCGATAAAGCCCGGGGCGTTGCCCGACAGCACGGCCACCTTGCCAAGGATCTTACCAAGGGCCATGGAGGTGGCAATGGTGGTGGCGGAGGTCTTTTCGCCGCGAACCACTTCCAGCAGGCGCATGACGTTCGCCGGGCTGAAGAAGTGCAGGCCGATGACGTCTTCTGGCCGGGAGGTCACGGAGGCCATGGCGTCCACGTCGAGGCCCGAGGTGTTCGAGGCAATGATGGCGCCGGGCTTGCACACCTTCTCGAATTCCTCGAAGACCTTCTTTTTCACGTCGAGGTTTTCGTAAACCGCTTCCACCACCACGTCGGCCTGGCCGAGGTCCTCGTAGGCGAGGGTGGTGGAGATCAGGGCCATGCGCTTTTCTGCGGCCTCTGCGCTAATGCGGCCCCGCTGCACCATGCCGTCGTAGTTACGACGAATGATACCCAGGCCGCGATCAATGGCTTCCTGATTCATCTCCAGCACAGTGACGGGAATGCCCGCATTGGCGAAGCACATGGTGATGCCCCCGCCCATGGTGCCGCAGCCCACGACACCGGCGCTTTGAATTTTCTTGATCTCCGTGTCCTTGGGGACATCGGGGATCTTGGCCACTTCTCGTTCGGAGAAGAAGAGGTGGATCATCGCTTCGCGCTGGGGGTGCTGCAGGCACTTCACGAAGTTTTCTTGTTCCACCTTCATGCCCGCGTCGAAATCCCCGGCTTCCACGGCGGCTTCCACGCACTGGATGATCATCTCTGGCGCGAAGCGGCCGCGCATCTTCCGCGCCGCGTTCTTCCGAGCGGCGTCATAGATTTCCGTGTTGCCACGATCGGCGCTGACCTTATCGGTGAGGTCGCGCACGCGCTTCTTGCCCTTGCCCTCGGCAACGGCTTGGCGGGCCCAGGCGAGGGCGCCCGCGATAAAGTCGTCGCCGGTGATGACGTCATCAACGATGCCCAGATCCTTCGCCACGGGGCCGGGGATGGGGTCGCCGGAAAGGATGAAGCCGAGGGCCTTCTCCGCGCCCACGAGGCGGGGCAGGCGTTGGGTGCCGCCGGCGCCGGGCAGGAGGCCCAGCTTCACTTCCGGCAGGCCCACGGGCGCCTTCGGCGCAATCACGCGGTAGTCGGCGCAGAGGGCCACTTCCAGGCCACCGCCGAAGGCCGTGCCGTTGATGGCGGCGATCACGGGCTTTTCCCCAAACTCCATGAGGCTTAAGCACTCGTGGAGCCCGGGGCCCTTGGACTCGCCGCCGAATTCGGAGATATCCGCCCCGGCGATAAACGCGCGCCCTTCGCCATAGAGCACTACGGCCTTCACCGCGTCGTCGGCGAGGGCGGCCGTCAGGCCATCAAAAAGGCCCTGGCGCACGCCGCTGGACAGCGGGTTTACGGGCGGGTTGTCGATGCGAAGGATGGCGAGTTCCCCATCCACGGAATAATGAACCGTTCCTTTCATGTTGCGCTCCCTTGCTACCGTCTTTACCTGCTCCCAGCCGAGCCGGCGCCGCTGACCTGGGGCTGCCGGGGTGGGAGAGGACATGAAACCGAAGGCGGAAGGCCCCCCTTCGCCGCGGGAGAGCATAGCGAATTTCCCCGCCTGTCGCTGCCTTCCCCGAGGCCTCCCCATCGCCCCCGCGAGCATTGCAATTCTGCCTAGGCCATCGTTTCATTAAGGTGAATTAAATTGGGAGGACAAAAAATGGCAGAGCTCTCCGCAGGGCGGGCCTTCACCGCGCCCGAGCCCGGGGAAGATTGGGCGGCCCTGGCGACCCGGGTGTTACCGGAGCTGCCCCAGGACGAGGCCTTGGAAAAGCTACAAAGCTGGAATCTTCATCTTTTCGCCCGTCACCCCCGGGGCCAGTTCCTGGGCAGCGACGTGGTCTTTACGGCGCCGCCGGCGGCGTGAGCGCCGACCCTTTCATCGAGGCCGCTGAGATCGCCCCGGGCCATGATGGGGCCGCGGAACTCGTGCTTTTTGTGCGCTACCCAGGGGCGGGCCGGCAAACGCTCACCCTGGCCGCAGAGGAAGCGGAAGTGCTTTTCGAACACACCCAGGCCGGGGACGTCCACGCGCTGTGCGGCGTGCCCTGGCACATTCTAAAAACCGTACTGAAGCAGCCCCCGGGCGCGGGGACTGAGGGAGGAAGGGGCTAATGGATTGGATTATTCGCGGTGGCCGTATTGTCGACGGCTCGGGCTTGCCAGCCTTTGAGGGCGACGTCGCGCTGAAGGATGGCAAGGTGGTGCGCCTTGGGGGGCGTATCGAGGCCGAGGGCGCCAAGGTGTTTGAGGCCAAGGGCTGCGTTGTCGCCCCGGGGTTCATCGATCCCCACACCCATTTTGACGTCCAGCTTCTTTGGGACGGGCAAGCGCGTCCAGCCCTGGAGCACGGGGTAACCACCATCGTTCCTGGAAACTGTTCCCTGTCTCTGGCGCCGCTAAAGGCCGATGACCGCAAGCGCGTGGTGGGCATGTTCCAGCAGATTGAGGAAATGCCCGATGCGGCCTTCGACGGCGCCTTTGCATGGCGCTGGGAAAGCTTCGATGGCTACCTCGCGGCCCTGAAGGAAAGCCTGTCGATTAATGTGGCGCCGCTTGTGGGCCACTCCGTGATCCGCCTTTGGGTCCTGGGCGCCGCGGCCACGGAGCGCGCGGCCAACGCCGAGGAGCTGGCGGCCATGCAGGACCTGCTGGCCCAGTGCCTGGATGCTGGCGCCGTGGGCCTGTCCACGAGCTTTGTGGATGTGGATGAGAACCTCCAGCCCGTGCCGAGCCGCTATGCGCACTTCGAAGAGCTCGACGCCCTGGCCGCGGTGCTCGGCCGCTACGGCCGCATGCTTCAGGTGGTGCCCGAGTTCTATGCCACGGATCTAACCCTTGCCCGGGTGGACCAGCTCGCCGAGCTGTCCCTGCGCTATGGCATTCCCACCACCTTCTCGCCCCTCTTCGATTCCGCGGCCACGCCGGAAAACGTGCCGCGGGTGATGGCGCGGGTGGCGGAGCAGATGGCCCGGGGCGCGCAGGTGTGGCCTCAGGTGCAAACGCGCCCCATTGATATCAGCTTCACTTTTGAAACGGCCAGCCTGCTCTTTGCCGGGCTGCCGAAGTGGTACCGCACCCTGCGCATGGAGCGCGACGCCAAAATCACGGCCCTCAGCGATCCGGCCTGGGTGGCGGAGCTCCTGGCGGAGGCCGAGCCCGGCGGCAACGGCGCGCGCTGGGCCGGTGTGCGGGTGCGCGGCGGCGTGACCGACCGGGCCCTGGTGGGTCAAACCCTCGGCGCCCTCGCGGAAGCCGATGGTACGTCGCCGGCGCAGGTCATGATCAAGCTCTCCCTCGAGGAGGATTTGAAAGCGTCCTTTATCGCCGCGTCCCTTGGCCATAACGACAGCGACCGGGTGGGGGCGCTGCTGGCGGACGCCCACGTACACGTCGGGGCTTCCGACGCCGGCGCCCATATCCAATCCTTTGCCACCTATGGGGATACGGGCTATCTCCTTGGGCATTTCGTGCGCGACTGTAGCGCCCTCAGCCTCGAGGCGGCGATCAAAAAGATTACCGCCGATACGGCGCGGATCTGGGGCCTGCCCGGTCGAGGGCAGCTCGCGCCGGGCTTTGCTGCTGACGTGGCGATCTTCGATGCAGCAGAAATCGACCGCTGCGGTGAGGAGGCCGCCTTTGATATGCCCGAAGAGGGCATGCGCTACGTTCGCGCGTCCAAGGGCATGGTGGGGGTTTTCGTTAATGGCGAGCTCAGCTGGTCCAAGGCCGACGGCTACGCCCATGCCCCCGTGGGGGAGATTGCCACCCAGATCCCTGGGGCAGCGCGCGCATGATTGGGGACGTGCAACACCAGCTCGTCGATGCCGCGGGGACGCGCATTCATCTGGCGACCCTCGGCGAGGGGCCCAGCGTCCTCATGGTTCACGGCTTCCCCGAGTCTTGGTATTCCTGGCGCTATCAGATGACGGCCCTGGCCGAGGCGGGCTACCGCGCCGTGGCTATGGACGTGCGCGGCTACGGCCGCTCCGCGAAGCCCACGGCCGTCGCCGACTACCGCATGGTCCGCAATGTGGCGGACGTGGTGGGCGTGGTGGACGCCCTTGGGGAAGGCCCGGTGGCGCTGGTGGGCCACGACTGGGGGGCGCCCATTGCGTGGACCAGCGCTTTGCTGCGGCCGGATCGCTTCCGCGGCGTTGCGGGCCTGTCCGTGCCCTATGCGCCGCCCGGGGCTGGGGTGCGGCCCACGGACGGCATGCGGGCCCTCGCAGGCCCGGACGCCGAGTTCTATGTGGAGTATTTCCAACGCGTGGGTCGGGCGGAAGCGGAGATTGAGAAAGATGTGCGCCAGTGGCTACTGGGCTTTTACTGGTGCGCCGGGGGCGATATTCAAAACGGCCCGAACATTTCCCTTGTGCCCCGGGGTACGGAAATGCGCGCCCAGTTCCAATACCCGGAGGTTATGCCGGGGTGGATGAGCGACGCCGATCTGGACCACTACGCCGCGGCCTTTGAGAGCGGTGGGTTCTTCGGGCCGCTCTCGCGCTATCGCAACGTGGATCGGGATTGGGAAGACCTCCGCGCCTTCGCCGGGCAGCCCATCACCATTCCGTCGTTGTTTATCGGCGGCGACCGGGACGGTCCGACGATTTGGGGCGCGCCGGCCATTGCCAAGTTCGGCGAAACCCTGCCGAAGCTCTATCGCTCGGAGATTCTGCCGGGCTGCGGCCATTGGGTGCAGCAGGAGCGGCCCGAGGCGACGAATGCGCTGCTCCTGGAGTGGCTTGAAACCTTGCCCTAGGGAGGCTTGAACGGTCATGACGCAGAATGCAGAACGGCTTGGGCAGCGGGCCCTGGTGCTCGGCGGTAGCCTCGCAGGCTTGCTCGCGGCGCGCGCCGTGGCACCCCATTTCGATGAAGTGATTCTGGTGGATCGGGCTGCCTTCGAGGGCGGTCCAGCGCCGCGCATGAGTGCGCCCCAGACCTTTCACTTGCATGTGCTGCTGAAGGGCGGCGAGCAGGCCATGGAAGCGCTGGCGCCGGGCTTTTTGGCCCGGCTCGAAGCCAGTGGGTCCGTGCCTTTGGACCCGGGGCACGACTTTTTCTCCGCCTCCGAGCTCGGCGTGGCCAAGCCCTTCGAGACGCCCATGCGCGTGCACGGCCAAAGCCGCTGGCTGCTCGAACACTGCCTGCGCGCGCAGGTGCTTGAAGGTACAAGCAACCTTACCTTCCGGACCGGGGAAACGGTGCGGGGCTTGCTCTACAACGCCGAGCGCGGCGCCGTAGAAGGGGTGCGCCTGGAGGGCTCGGAGGGGAGGGAAGACGCTCTCACCGGGGATCTTGTCGTCGATGCCTCGGGCCGGGGTGAGGGGGCCATTCGCTGGCTGAAGGCCCTGGGCCTTGAGGAGCCGCCGGTGGAAACGGTGAAGGTAAGCTTCGGCTACGCCAGCACCGTGGTGCGCCTGCGGCCCGATGCGGCCCGGAGCTGGAAGGCCGTGGTGGTGGGGAATCTGCCCCGGGATGGCGCCCGCGGCGGCGTGCTCATGCCCATCGAGGACGGCCGCCACATTTGCTCCCTCGGCGGCCGGGCCGGAGATTATCCCCCAGACGATGAAGCGGGGTTCCTCGCCTTTGCTAAGGCGCTGCCGAACCCGGAGCTGTATGAGGCCCTCGCCGGGGCCCAGTTTGAGGCGCCTATTTCCAAATTGATCTATCCCGCCAATCGCCTTCGCCATTATGAGGCGATGGCCGAGCGGCCCCGGGGCTTCGTGCCCGTGGGCGATGCGTTGTGCAGCTTCAACCCCACCTATGGCCAGGGTATGAGTTCGGCGGCCCTGCAGGCCAAGGCCCTTAGCGAGGCCCTCGCCGGGGCCGGGCCCCTACAGGATCGGCTTGAGGCGTACCTGGCCCGCGCGGCGGAGGTAGTCCGTCTGCCCTGGCGGCAGGCGAATTACAACGATTTCCTCTACCCCACCACGGAGGGGGATCGGAGCATGTTTACGCCCGAGGAAATGACCTATCGCACGCAGGTGCAGATGGCCGCGCTTCGGGATGACCGGGTGCGGGAGTGGTCTGCCGCGGTGCAGCATCTCTTGATGCCCTTCGAGCGTCTGCTCGAGCCCGAGGTTCGGGAGCGGGTGGCGGCGGCGCTGGCCGCCTAGGAACAGGACAAGCGGGGGCGCGCTGTGCCCCCTTAAAGTCGGGGAGGGCTCGAAATGTTTGAAACCATTACCACGGAAATGCATGACGGCGTTTTGCTGATCACCTTGAACCGGCCCGAGCGCTTAAACGCCTGGACCTACAAAATGGGGGCGGAGCTGGCCCAGGCCGTCACCGCGGGAAATGACCACCCCGAGGTGCTCGCCATGGTGGTGACCGGCGCGGGCCGGGGCTTCTGCGCCGGCGCCGATATTGGTGATGTCTTTGCAGAGCAAGACCGAGGGGAGGGCGAAAGTGCGCGTCCCCGGGATTGGGTCGGCCTCGTGCGCCGCTCTAAGCCGCTGATTGCGGCGATTAATGGCCCGGCCATCGGCGTGGGCCTCACGCAGGTGTTGCCCTTCGATGCCCTCTATGCGGCGGAAGGGGCCAAGCTGAGCCTGCGCTTTATTCGCATGGGCCTCGTGCCGGAGCTCGGCAGCTCGGCGCTCTTACCCCAGCGCGTGGGCTTTGGCGCCGCCAGTGATTTGATGCTGACGGGACGTACCGTGCTCGCCGACGAGGCCCTGGCTCTGCGGCTGGTGGATCGGGTGCTGGCCCCGGAGGCCCTCGTGCCCGCCGCCCTCGACGCTGCCCGGGCCATGGGCAGTAACCCCCAAAGCGCGCTCCGCGCCGTGAAGGCCCTGCTGACGGAGAACGCCGCAGAAACGGACCTCGCGGTGGCGCAGCGGCGGGAAATGGCCGCCCTTCAGGCTGCTTACGAGTCCCCCGAGCACAAGGAGGCCATCGCCGCCTTCCTGGAAAAGCGGGAGCCGGACTTCCGCAAGGCCCGGGGCGCCTAGGGGCGCAGCGGCAGGGGCGGCGCGGTGCCGAGGTGCCGCCAGAGGTGGCTGTAGGTGAGGGCCAGGCGCGCGGCGAGGTCCTCCCGACGTACGGGATTGCCGTGGCCCCCATCTTCCGTCTCCCAGTACCACACGGGGGCCCCAAGGGCCTTCAGCTTTGCCGCCATCCAGCGGCCGTGGGCCGGATGGACGCGGTCGTCGCCAGCGCTGCCGTAGATGAACGTGGGCGCGTAGGACGGGCCGGCCCGTAACTTCTGATAGGGGGAGTAGGTTTCGAGCCAGGCCCGCTCTTCGGGCTTGCGGGGATCCCCGTATTCCCCAATCCAGCTCGCGCCAGCCAGAAGCTCGTGATAACGGAGCATGTCCGCCAGGGGAACGCCAGAGACGATGGCGCCATAGCCTTCGGGCCGCCGGGTGAGGGCGGCAAAGACCAAAAGCCCCCCATTGCTGCGCCCTTCGATGGAGACCTGCTTCGGCGTGGTCAGCCCTGCCGCCGTGAGGTCGTCCACCACGGCCTCAAGATCTTCAAAGCTTCGCAGCCGGTTCGGGCCCAGGGCCGCCTGGTGCCAGGCCGGGCCATAGAGGCCGCCGCCGCGCAGGTTTGGCACCACGAAGCGGCCCCCTTCTGCGAGCCAAAGGCGCCCATAGACCCCGGGCGTGGCCTCGTAGGTGCCCGCATAGCTGGGCATAAGGGTATTCGCGAAGCCGCCGTAGGCGAAGAAATGGGTGGGGCGGGGCGTGGTGTCCTTCGGGCCAATCAGCCAGTAGGGAATGAGCGTGCCGTCGGCGGAGCGGGCCTGGCGTCTTTCGACGGCGAAGCCCTCCGCATCAAAGAGCGCAGGGGCGCGGAGGGCGGCCTTGGCGTCCACGCCTTCGATGCGCCAAAGGGTCGGGGGGGAGAGAAAGCCCTCGGTCTCTAGCCAGAGCACATCAGCGCTGCGGTCGGCGCCGAGGAAATGGAGGGCACCACCCTTGGGCAGGGCCACGGGCTGGCGCGCCCAGCGCGGGGCCCCATCGCCGTCCTGCACGACGCGCACGCTTATGAGGGCGCTGACCCCTTCCTCGAGGAGATGGAGCCAGAGACGCCCTTGGCCCAGCGCGACGTCCTCGAGGGCTCGGCCCCGGCTTGGCGCGAACAGCACCGTGGCCGCGGCGAGGTCCTCGGGCTCGGCCGGGTCGACGGCGAGCAGAGTGCCTGGCAGGTGGCGCGGCGTGGCGACCGTCTCGGGCCAGGGCCGGCGGAGCTCCACGATGAGTTTTTCGCCGAGGAGGCCGTGAAGGCGGGCGCGAGGGGGCAGGGGGAGGGCGGCCCGTTCCCCGTTCTCCCAGCGCCAGAGCGTCGTTTCAAAAAAGCTGGGGGCTTCCACGAGCAGGTCGAGGGCCGTGCCGTCGTCGTCCTCCAAACGCCGGGCATAGGCGCGAACGCTCTCCCGCCCGGCCTCATGGAGGGGCGTCGCTTCGCTAAGCGCCGACCCGCGGCGCCAAAGGAGCACGCGGCGTGGGTAGCCGGACTGGGTGAGGCTGCCCGGTCCAAGGTCCGTGGCCACAAAAAGGGTATCGGCATCCGCCCAGCGCACGCTCATCTTCGCCTTGGGCAGGGTGAAGCCATCGGCTACGAAGGCGCCGGTGTTGAGGTCAAACTCCCGCAGCACCGTGGCATCACCCCCGTCCGGGGAGAGGAAAAGGAGGCACCGGCTTTCTGGCGCCGGCCGGCATTGGCTGTGATGGAAGGTCCAGTTTTCCTCCTCGGCGGTGCTTAAGGCATCCACGTCGAGAAGGGGGGTGAAAGCTCGCTCCCCTGCGGCCAGCTTGGCGCTATCGAGCAAGCCCCAGCGTCCCCGGGGATGGGCTTCGTCCTTGACCAGGGTGGTCATCCGGCCATCGCTGACGCTGAGCTTAGGCAGGGCATCGGCATGGCGTTCGAGGGCGTCGAGGGCGGCTCGGTAGCGGGCTTCATAGGCTGGGGTGGCAGCGTAGGCCGCTTCGGCCCGGGCCCGCTCGGCGCTCACCCAGGCCTTGGCCTCAGCCCCCTGAATGGCCTGGAGCGCTGCCTCCGAGGGCGCCGCATCGGGCACTGCCCCTGCCGAGGCGAGGCTGGCGACGGCCGCAGTAAAGCCAAGGACGAGGCGTGAACGCCAGGTCAAGGTAAACTTGGGCATGGTCAGGGGCCTCTTCTCCGGTCCAAGAAAAACGCCGGCGCATGGCCGGCGTTTTGAGGGTTTGCCTGTCGGCTGGTTAATCCCAGCTGAGGGCACCGCCCACCTGGTATTCGGTGACTCGGGTCTCGAAGAAGTTTTTCTCTTTCTTGAGATCCATGATTTCCGACATCCAAGGGAAGGGGTTGCTCACGCCCGGGAACTGCTCGGGGAGGCCGATCTGGGCAAGGCGACGGTTCGCAATGAACTTGAGGTATTCCTCCATCATGCTTGCGTTCATGCCCAACACGCCTCGGGGCATGGTATCCCGGGCGTATTCGATCTCTAGCTGCGTGCCTTCCAGAATCATCTGGATGGCTTCCTGCTGGGTTTGGGCATCCCACAGGTGCGGGTTCTCGATCTTGATCTGGTTGATGACGTCGATGCCGAAGTTCACGTGCATGGACTCATCCCGAAGGATGTACTGGAACTGCTCCGCCGTGCCCGTCATCTTGTTACGCCGGCCCATGGACAGGATTTGGGTGAAGCCGCAGTAGAAGAAAATCCCTTCCAGCACGCAGTAGAACGCGATGAGGTTCCGCAGCAGCTCACGATCCGTTTCCGGCGTGCCCGTCCCAAAGGTGGGATCGGAAATGGCGCGGGTATAGGACAGGCCCCAGGACGCCTTCCGGGCCACGCTGGGGACCTCGTGGTACATGTTGAAGATTTCACCTTCGTCCATACCGAGGGACTCCACGCAGTACTGATAGGCGTGGGTATGAATGGCTTCTTCGAAAGCCTGGCGCAGCAGGTACTGGCGGCACTCGGGGTTGGTGATGAGGCGGTAGATGGCCAGCACCAGGTTGTTGGCGACCAGGGAGTCGGCCGTAGAGAAGAAGCCAAGGTTGCGCTTCACAATCTGCCGCTCATCGGGGGTGAGGCCGTCTTCGCTCTTCCACAGGGCGATATCGGCATTCATGTTCACTTCCTGGGGCATCCAGTGGTTCGCGCACCCATCAATGTACTTCTGCCAGGCCCAGTCGTACTTGAAGGGCACGAGCTGGTTGAGGTCGGCCCGGGCGTTAATCATGCGCTTCGCACCGACCGTGACCCGCTCGACGGATTCGCCGACCCCCATGGTGCCATCGCCCAGTTGGGCCAGGGCGCGCTGGGCCGCCTCGAGGTTATCGGCTGGCGCCCCAATGTCCGTCTCCTCGGCGAGGATTGCCGGGGCGACCGGAGCGGGAGCCGGGGCCGCCGCCATGGGCGCGGCGGTGACCGGCGCCGTGGGCGCAGGCGCTACCGGTGCCGGCGCGGCGACCGCCTCGCTGGGGGCGCTCGGCGGGGGCGGCGGGGCCGCCGTGGTGGTTTCTTCGTGGTAATCATCCCAACTCAGCACGGTCATTCTCCTTGCATACGTCGTTTAGGCGCCCGTTGCCTTTAGGTGCGACCTGCCTACTGGCAGGCCTCGCAGTCCGGATCGTCCAGGGAGCAGGCCATGGGCACGGGGGCCGGTCCACCGGAGAGCTCCGGGGCGGTATCCACTGGGGCCGCCGGCGCCACGGGCGCGGCCGCCATCGGTGCCTCGCCCTTCGCCGACACGGCGTTTAGACGGCTGCCCTCCACGGTGGATTTCTCCGTGGAGGTGGCCCCGAGGGCGCGCAGGTAATAGGTGGTCTTAAGGCCCGAGAGCCACGCCATCTTGTAGGTGATATCGAGCTTTTTGCCCGACGCGCCCTTGATGTAGAGGTTCAGGGACTGGGCTTGATCCAGCCACTTCTGGCGGCGGGAGCCGGCTTCCACCAGCCACCGGGGCTCTACCTCGAAGGCCGTGGCATAGAGCGCCTTCAGGGCCTCGGGCACCCGGTTGATCTCCTGGAGGCTGCCATCGTAGTACTTGAGGTCGTTGACCATGACCTTATCCCAGAGCCCCGCCGCCTTGAGATCGCGTACTAGGTAGGGGTTCACCACGGTGAATTCCCCGGACAGATTCGATTTCACGTAGAGGTTCTGATAGGTGGGCTCGATGGACTGGGACACCCCGGTAATGTTGGCAATCGTTGCCGTGGGGGCAATGGCCATCACGTTCGAGTTGCGCATGCCCTGGGCGCGGACCTTCTCGCGCACGGCGCTCCAATCGAGGCGCTGCGTCTCGTCCATTTGGAGGTACTGCTCACCACGCTCCCGGCGGAGGATCGCGATGGAGTCGATGGGCAGCACGCCCTTGCTCCAGAGCGAGCCCTCGAAGCTGCCATAGCGGCCCCGCTCTACGGCGAGATCGCTGGAGGCTTGGATCGCAAAGTAGCTGATGGCTTCCATGGAGCTGTCGGCGAATTCCATGGCTGCACTGGAGCTGTAGGCAAGCCGTTGCTTATAGAGCGCATCCTGGAAGCCCATGAGGCCGAGGCCCACGGGGCGATGGCGCATGTTCGACCGCCGCGCCTGGGGCACGGAGTAGTAGTTGATGTCGATGACGTTATCGAGCATGCGCACGGCAGTCCGCACGGTCTTCTCGAGCTTCGCCATATCGAGGCCGCTTTCCGTGGTGTGCTGCGCGAGGTTCACGGACCCGAGGTTGCAGACAGCGATTTCGTCTTCGCTGGTGTTGAGGGTGATCTCCGTGCACAAGTTGGAAGAGTGCACCACCCCGACGTGCTGCTGAGGCGAGCGTAGGTTGCAGCTGTCCTTGAAGGTGATCCAGGGATGACCCGTCTCGAACACCATGGACAGCATTTTGCGCCAGAGATCGGCAGCGCGAATGCGGCGGAAGTTGGCGAGTTCGCCCCGATCGGCCATGGCCTCGTAAGCTTCATAGCGCGCTTCGAAGGCACTTCCCGTGAGGTCGTGGAGATCGGGGGTGTCGCTGGGGGAGAAGAGGGTCCAGGCGCCATCTTCCATGACCCGCTTCATGAACAGATCGGGAATCCAATTGGCCGTGTTCATATCGTGGGTGCGGCGGCGGTCGTCGCCCGTGTTCTTTCGCAGCTCAAGAAACTCTTCAATATCCAGGTGCCAGCTTTCGAGGTAGGCGCACACCGCCCCCTTGCGCTTGCCGCCTTGATTTACGGCTACAGCCGTGTCGTTCACCACCTTCAGGAAGGGCACGACGCCCTGGCTCTTGCCGTTGGTGCCCTTGATGTAGGCGCCCATGGCCCGCACCGGGGTCCAGTCGTTGCCGAGGCCACCGGCGAACTTCGACAGCATGGCGTTGTCGTGGATCGCGCCGAAAATGCCGTGGAGGTCGTCCGGCACCGTGGTGAGGTAGCAGGACGACAGCTGGGGCCGCAGCGTGCCGGCGTTGAACAGGGTCGGCGTGGAGGACATGTAGTCGAAGGACGACAGGAGCTCATAGAACTCGATGGCCCGCGCTTCCCGGTCGTCCTCTTGGATGGCCAGGCCCATGGCCACCCGCATGAAGAAGCACTGGGGCAGCTCGATACGCGTTTCCTGGGAGTGCAGGAAGTAGCGGTCGTAGAGGGTTTGAAGCCCCAGGTAGGTGAACTGGAGGTCGCCTTCGGCTTTCAGGGCCTGACCCAGCCGGGTGAGGTCGAAGCGCGCCAGCTCCGGATCGAGTAGCTCGAGGGCCACGCCGCGCTGGATGTAGGCCTGGAAAGCCGGGGCATAGAGGCTTTCCATCTGCCCCTGGGTGGCGGTGTAGTCGCCTTCCGCAGCCTCGGGCCGGCGGACGTCCAAAAAGGTGAGGGCCTCTCGGCGGAGTTCATCGGCGAGCAGGCGCGCCGTGGCAAAGGTGTAATTCGGCTCTTCCTCGACCAGGGTGCGGGCGCTGATCACAAGCGAGGTGCCCACGTCGGCCTGGGAGATGCCGTCGAACATATTCTTCAGCGCTTCATCGAGGATGCGCTGCCCATCCACCCCTTCCAGGCCTTGGCTGGCCTCTTGCACCACCACCCGGAGCCGATCGACGTCGAGAGGTTGGGTGCTGCCATCGTCTAGGGTGACGTTGATGGCGATGTCCCGGGGGACTTCCACCGTGTCGGCTTGCCGCTCCGCTTCCCGGGCCTGGGCGCGGGATTCTCGGTAAAGCACGTAGGAGCGGGCCACGCGCTGCTCCCCGGAGCGCATGAGCGCAAGCTCGACTTGATCCTGGATTTCTTCGATGTGCACCGTGCCGCCGGAGGGCATGCGGCGCTTAAAGGTGCTGGTGACCTGGTCGGCTAAATCGGCGACGAGCTCGCGAATGCGCGAACTGGCGGCCGCGTTGCCCCCTTCCACGGCCAGAAAGGCCTTGGTGATGGCGACGGCGATTTTGCTTTCATCGTAGCTGACGACCGTGCCGTTACGCTTGATCGTCCGCAGCTGACCCGGTGCGGTGGCATCGAGCGTCGAGCGTTGCGTCGACCGCGGGGCGTCCATACCCATATTGGCCGCGGCGGGTGCGGGTGTGCCAGGTTCGGCTTGCGTTTCAGTTTGCATGGTGCCATTGCCCCCAGAAGAGTTCTTCCACGCGGGGCCCGGCTCTGGGCCAGCCCTGCGGAAAACAAGATGTTGTGTTCGGTCTTTCGGTCCTCGCCCGTCGCCTTGGGGCGCCCACGGGGGGCGCAAGCCTGCCGCCCACTGCGATTTTTTCCGTGCCTTATTCCCCCTGTCTACGCAGTTTTGGGAAATTTTGGCAAATAACCGGCCGGCGCCAAACAAAGCGAGTAACCACTGTAGACGCTAGATATGGGGGAGTGCAAGGCACTTTTCCCCCATATCCGGTGGTTTTTCCACAGGGGCTGTGGACAACTTTATGACAACCCTTAGAAAACCTGTGGATAAAAGCGCTAACTGCCGAAATTTCTTAGCTTTTCCTTTTTTCCTCGGCGCGCCCGGGCTGCGATCCAGAAGTGGTGCCGCCGTTGATCGCTACATCTAGTATGTATACCTATACAGTAACCGTCTGTCTAGTCAGTCGGTAGCATCCTGCTAACGCAGCCAGTGGAGGCCGAGTCATGCGTCCTATTCTTGCCCTCGATCAGGGCACATCCAGTTCCCGAGCGATTCTCTTTGACGAGGCGGGGGCGGTCCTTTCTGTGGCGCAAACGCCCTTCGCCCAGCGCTATCCCGCCGATGGCTGGGTTGAGCACGACGCCCTCGAGATCTGGGAGACCACGCTGCGGATGGCGCGGGAAGCGCTGGCTAAGGCCGGCGTTCGGGCCCAGGATCTGCTGGCCCTCGGCATCACCAATCAGCGCGAAACCACGGTTCTGTGGGATCGGCACACGGGCGTGCCCGTCGCGCCGGCAATTGTCTGGCAGGATCGGCGCACCGCAGGGCGCTGCGAAGCGCTGAAGGCGGCGGGCCTTGAACCGCTTTTTACGGCGGAAACGGGGCTGTGTCTGGATCCCTATTTCTCCGGGACGAAGCTGGCCTGGCTCCTCGCGCAGGACCCGGCCCTGGGGCGCCGGGCAGAGGCGGGGGAGCTCGCTTTTGGCACCATCGACAGCTGGCTTATCTATAAGCTCACGGAAGGCCAGGTGCATGCCACCGATGCCACGAACGCATCCCGGACCCTGCTTTGGAACATCCATGAGGGCGCCTGGTCCGAGGCCCTTTGCGAGCAGCTCGCCATCCCCCAGGCGCTGTTGCCCGAGGTGCGGGACAGTGCCGGCTTCTTTGGCGAGGCCACGGCTGCTTGCCTAGGCGCCCCCGTACCCATCTTTGGCGTTGCGGGCGATCAACAGGCAGCGCTCTTTGGTCAGGCCTGTCTCGAGGCAGGGGATGCCAAGAGCACCTTTGGCACGGGGTGCTTTGCCATGAGCCACTGTGGCGCTGAGGCGCGCGCCTCCCAGCACCGGCTGCTGACTACGGTGGCTGTCCAGCTACAGGGGGTTCGCCACTATGCGCTCGAAGGGAGCATTTTCATTGCCGGGGCGGCGGTCCAGTGGCTCCGGGATCAGCTGGGGGTGATCGCCAGCGCTGGGGAGACGGCGGACATCCTGGCGCGCACCGGGGGCAACAGCGGCGGCGTTTATCTTGTGCCGGCCTTCGCGGGCCTGGGGGCGCCGCACTGGGATCCGCAAGCTCGGGGCCTGGTGACCGGCATGACCCTCGCGACGGGGCGGGATCAGCTGGTCACCGCCACCGTGGCCTCGGTCGCCTATCAGATGCGGGATCTGCTGGATGCCATGAGCGAAGATGGGGCCCGCCCGGCCCGGCTGCGGATTGACGGGGGCATGGTGGTGAACGATGCGTTCTGCCAACTCCTTGCGGATGTGCTCGAGTTGCCCGTGGAGCGGCCCCAGCTGGCGGAACTGACCGCCGCGGGGGCCGCAGGGCTCGCGGCCCTGGGGGCCGGTGTCTATGCAGGCCCAGAGCAGGTGCGGGCGCAATGGCGTCTCGATCGCGCCTTTGAGCCCCAGCGCAGCCGCGATGCCATCGGCGCCGAGCTGGCCGGCTGGCGCCGAGCCGTCGCCCTCGCCAAGGGGGGCTAGCGACCCATCATGGTACGCAGGGAGGCGGCCACCTTTCTTTTCTGCGGTTTGGGTCTTGGGATGCTGGGGCTGACCGCAGCGCTTTGGCCCGGCGCCCTGAGCGCCCTGGCCTTGGTTTTCCTTGCCCTCTATGCGGGACTGCCGGTGCCCCTGGGGCGCGCCGGCTGGGGCTTGGCCCTGGGCGCGGCGCTCCTCGGCGGGCTTCTGCTGCAGGGCGGCGCCTCCCTGGGCTTTGCCGCGGCCTGGGTCGCGGCCCTTCTACTGGTGCATGGTTTCCGCCGCCAGAGCCTGGCCACCCTGGCACGCCTGGAGCAGCTCAGCCACCGGGATGCGCTCACCGGCGCCTTCAACCGGCACTATCTGGAGGTGCTTCGGCAGCCGGGGCCCCCGGGGGTGGTGGCTTATCTGGATATCGACGGTCTCAAGGAGCTTAACCGAGCTCGGGGGCAGGGGGCTGGGGATGAGGCGCTCCAGCGCCTCGCTCGAGGACTGGCATCGGCCACGGTGATCCGCATGGGCGGCGATGAATTTGCCGTGGCCTTTCGCGAGGGGGATCGGCAGCAGCTCGAAGCGCAGTTAGCGGCGGTGCTGCACACGCTGCGGACCGGCACGCCGGCCCTGTCCTTCTGCGCGGGCCTCGCCGAGCACAACGGTCTTCTCGCCCAGGGCCTTCAAGCTGCCGATGATGCGCTCCGGCGCGCCAAGGCCCAGGGCGCCGGGAGCTTCTGCTGGGCTGAGGGGCCCTAGGCCTCGAGGAGATACTCGAGCAGCGCTTTCTGCGAGTGCAGCCGGTTCCCCGCTTCCTCGAAGGCCACGGAACGCGGATCTTCCAGAAGGTCTTCGGAAATTTCCTCGCCCCGGTGCGCGGGCAAGCAGTGCATGAACAGCACATCGGCCTTCGCACGATCGAGCAGTCGCTGATTCACCTGGAAGCCCTGGAACCGGCGCAGGCGAAGCAGCTGCTGGTCCTCATGACCCATGGAGGACCAGACGTCGGTCACGACCAGATCGGCGTCGGCGACGGCGGCCTCCGGGTCGTGCCCGAGGGTGGTGCGGCTGCCGTAGCGCTTTAGCCACTCGGCATTCGGTTCGAAGCCCCGGGGGCAGGCCGCGGCCAGATCGAACTGGTAGATGTGGGAGGCGATGACGTAGCTCTGGCACATGTTGAAGCCATCGCCCACGAAGGCCACACGCTTGCCCTGGATCGGGCCGCGTTGGCTGTAGTAGGTCTGCATGTCGGCGAGGACCTGGCAGGGGTGCTCGCGGGAGGACATGGCATTGATCACGGGGATCGTCGCGGCTTGGGCAAAGCTGTCAATCTTGCCCTGATCGGGGGTGCGGATCATGGCCACGTCGACCATTTCGGAAAGAACCCGGGCGGCGTCTTCCACCAGTTCGCCGCGGCCGAGCTGCGTATCTCGCGCCGATAGGAAAATGGCGTGCCCCCCAAGCTGGGCCATGCCGGCCTCAAAGGCCACCCGAGTGCGGGTGGAGGCCTGCTCGAAGAGCATGGCGAGGGTTTTGCCCTTGAGCGTCGCCTCGTGCTGTCCGGCCTCGTGGGCCTTGCGATGGGCCATGGCCCGGTCGATGAGGGCTTCGTGGGTGGCCAGATCGAAATCGGCAACGGAAAGATAATGCTTCAGCGTCATGCCTAGGGTCCTTGCTGCGCCCGGGGGCGCAGAGTTAGCTGCGGATGAGCTCGACGACCTGGTCGACGATGGTGTCGGCCTCGGCGTCCGTGAGAATGAAGGGGGGCAGGAGGCGAATCACCTTGCCCTGGGTGACGTTAAGGAGAAGCCGGGCGTCTAGCGCACGCTCCACAAAACGCTCCGGTGCTTCGGCCAGCTCGATACCGAGCATGAGGCCTTGGCCCCGGACCTCGCGCACCCGGTTGTCCCCGGCCAGGGCGGCCTTGAAGCGGACCATCATGCGCTCGCCAAGGGCCCGCACCCGGGGCAGGGTGTCGCCGTTGGTGAGGACCGCTAGGGTGGCGAGGGCCGCGGCGCAGGCAAGGGGATTGCCGCCAAAGGTGGAACCGTGGGTGCCGGGCCCAAGCACTTCCTGGGCCGCGCCGCTGGTGAGGGCGGCGCCAATGGGGAAGCCGTTGGCAATGCCCTTGGCGGTAGTGAGTACGTCCGGTTTGATGCCGGCGTGCTCGTGGGCAAAGAGGGTGCCCGTGCGCCCAGCGCCGCTTTGCACTTCGTCGAGCATGAGCAGCCAGCCGCGCTGATCGCACAGGGCGCGGAGCCCGTGTAGGTAGCCCTCCGGCGGCACCACGATACCCCCTTCCCCCTGGATGGGTTCGACGAACACGGCCACGACGTTATTTTGGTGTTCGGCGATGGTTTCCACGGCGTCGAGATCGCCGAAGGGCGCGCGCACGAAGCCCGGCACGAGGGGTTCGAAGCCCGCTTGCACCTTTCGGTTCCCCGTGGCCGTGAGGGTGGCCATGGTCCGCCCGTGAAAGGCCCCTTCCATAACGACAATGGTGGGGTTCGTGACGCCCTTGCGATGGCCGTAGAGCCGGGCCAGCTTGATGGCCGCCTCGTTGGCCTCCGCGCCGGAATTACCAAAAAAGGCCTGGGCCATGCCCGTCAGTTCGCACAGGCGCTCGGCGAGCTGCTCTTGCAGAGGAATGCGGTAGAGATTCGACGTGTGGATGAGGGTATGGGCTTGCGCCGCAATGGCTTCGGCCACCGCGGGGTGCGCATGGCCTAGGCCGCAAACGGCGATGCCCGAGAGGGCGTCGAGATAGCGCTGGCCTTGCTCGTCTTCCAGGGTGGCACCCTGGCCACGGACGAAGGCCACGGGAAGCCGTGCATAGGTATTCATCACGGAGGCGAAAGCCACGCTAAACTCCTCAAAAAGGGACACGGCGGCCTAGCGCCGCCGTGGAAGGCGTATGCTACGGGGCCGCCTCGCGGGAGGCAATTTTAATCAGGGCCAAGGGGAAACTCTATGGACGGCATTGCCTTAGCGCTCCTTGCGAATCGCGCGAACGCGCTCTGCGAGGAGATGGGCATCGTGCTCCGCCGCACGGCGCTCTCTCCAAATATTAAGGATCGCCTCGACTATTCCTGCGCCCTGTTCGATGCCGCCGGCGAGCTCTTCGCGCAGGCGGCGCACATTCCCGTGCACCTCGGCAGCATGGCCTATGCCTTAAAGGACGTGGTCGCTCAATTTCCCTGGGCCCCCGGGGACGCCGTGGTGTTTAACGACCCCTTCCTTGGGGGCACGCACCTACCCGACGTCACCGTGGTGGTGCCGGCATTCCTAGAGGCGCAGTGCCTTGGCTTCGCCGTGACCCGGGCCCACCACGCCCACATTGGGGCCAGCGCGCCGGGCTCCATGCCCCTATCCCGAAGCCTTGCGGAGGAGGGCCTCTGCCTACCGCCCACCTATTTGCTGCGCCAAGGGGGGATGCCCAAGGCCACGCTGGCTGCCCTAGCCCCCCTTTGCCGTGGCGAGGCGCCGACCGAGGCGACTTGGCGCACGGCCTCAGGCCTTGAGGATTTCGCCGCGCAGCTCGCCAGCGCCCAAGCTGGGGCGCGGGGCCTGGTTGGCCTCGCCCGGCAGCAGGGCGGCCCCGAAGCCCTGGCCACCGGCGTCACCGCCCTCCACGATTATGGCGAGCGCCTCGCGCGCAGCGCCCTTGCGGCCCTGCCGGAGGGGCGCTATGAGGCAGAAGACGTCCTCGACAGCGATGGCTTCAGCGACGTCCCGGTCCCCCTCAAGCTCGCCCTCACCCTTAAGGGCGGGGAGGCCGAGCTCGACTTTACGGGCTCCGCCGCCATGGTTGTCGGGAACCTCAATTGCCCAGAAGCGGTGACGGCGGCGGCGGTCTTCTATGCCTTTCGCTGCCTCATGCCCCCCCAAACGCCCGCGACGGCGGGGGTTTTTCGGCCCCTGGGGCTGAAGATTCCTAAGCCCTCCCTTTTAGCCGCCGAAGCGCCGGCTGCCGTGGCGGCGGGCAACGTCGAAACGTCCATGCGGGTGGTCGATGTGGTCCTGCGGGCCCTGGCGGAGGCGGCGCCGGAGCGGATTCCTGCCGCCAGCCAGGGCACGATGAATAACCTCGCCCTTGGGGCTGGCGGCGCGGCGCCCTGGGATTACTACGAAACCCTCGCCGGGGGGCAGGGGGCCTCGGCCCGAGGGCCGGGGGCAGATGCGCAACATAGCCACATGACCAATACGCTGAACACGCCCATCGAGAGCCTCGAGGCCCACTATCCCCTGCGGGTGCTGGCCTACGCGGTGCGCCGGGGTTCCGGCGGTGCCGGTGCGCATCGTGGCGGCGACGGGGTCCTCCGGCGCTATGCTTTCCTTGTGCCCGCCACCCTCACCTTACTGACCGAGCGCCGCACTCAGGCCCCCTGGGGGCTGGCGGGCGGGGAAGGGGGGGCGTTTGGGCGCAATCGGCTCAACGACGACGTGCTGCCTGGAAAGGTCACCCTGCCTGTGGACGTCGGCGATGTGCTCACCATCGAGACCCCCGGGGGTGGGGGCTACGGCGAAGGGGTGCCCGCGCCTCGCCCATAAAAAAAGGGCCGGCATATGCCGGCCCTTTTTTGTCT
>JADHNU010000049.1 GCA_016779325.1 Pseudomonadales bacterium | reverse complement strand
GGTACGTTGTCAGTAAAATAAGAGAGGTAGTGAAAATGAACACGTATCCATTAACGTCATTAATTACACTCTCGCTTGTTGCTCTGGGTTGGTGGCTAGCCATGCGTGTATTCAAGGCGAGGTCTGAGTTTGCAGATCCCGCTACGAATGCTGCTCTGTTCCATTCTCCAGAAATTTATTCAGACCGTAATTTTATGATTGCCTATCGCAATCAGATGAATTTCTTGGAAAACCTGATACTTTTTTTGCCAACGATGTGGATATTCGCCTACAACGTGTCTGATGGCCTCGCCGCACTTATAGGCTTTGGCTACGTAACAGGCAGAGTTCTTTACGCTAGAAATTACCCGCGCGATTACTCCCATGCGCGAGGCTTTCAAATTGGTTTGGTTTGTTTTGTGTTTCTTTTGGTTGGTGCAGCTGGCAGCACCGTTTATAGCCTTTTGCCCAATTAGATCAGTAAAGCTCCATTTAAAAGGGCCTCTGTGTGCGTCGGAGAATGGGCTTGCGGTTCAAGGGCTTCAGGTAGTGTTGGAAGTTGTAGCGGTAGTCTGAAACCGTTCGATCCTTGAGGCTTTTGCTTTCAATGTACTGCTCAAGGAGCTGGCAGGCGTTCATGGCGCCCCTACTCGCCTGCTTGGGGTCCAGCCCTTCGTCCAGCTTGACCAGCCAATCACGAGCGATGGCTCGAGCCTCCTTGGCCGTGTAGGCGGCTGTGCTGCCAATTGTTCTAAGTAATTTGCTTCCTCGTCGTGCCAGGCGCCCTTCTACGCCATAGCTTTTCACTCCGGATGGCTGAATCCGAAGGAAAAACCCCTTCAACTCTATGTCCCTAATGAAGTATTCTCTTGCCCCCGGTTTGGCAGCCGAGGCCTGAGCAGTCCCGATTCTCTGGAAACGGGAGGCTGTTTCGGAGCCTTTTTGAGTGGTCATAGCGGGCCGTTTCATGTGAGCATCCAGTGAGCAAACTCATCACTTTTTAGCCCATGTGAACAAAAGTGAGCAAGACGCTCAGCCTTCAGATCACGGCTAAGTTTATGATTTTGAAGGGATAAAAAATTTGCCGAAATAGCTCAGTCGGTAGAGCAACTGATTCGTAATCAGTAGGTCCGCGGTTCGATTCCGCGTTTCGGCACCATCTTCTAGAAAGCCCCGTTCCTTATTGGATCGGGGCTTTTTTATCGGCCCAAATCCCGAATACACAAAACAGCGGCCTTCTGCCGGGGCGCCGGCGGCAGGCATTCGCTGCTGTAGAGGTTCATCACCTGCAGCTCGCCGGCGTCCTCGATGGCGTAGTAGCGCAATGGATCAAAGCCCACGCCCGTAAAGTAGGGCCCGAAGGCGGCGCCCAGGGTCATCTCCAAACGCGTCGGGAGCCGCGCGCCCTGGGCGGCGCAGACCGCTTGCGCTTGCGTGGTCAGCACGTCCTGCACGGCTAGGGTGGCCGGCAGGGGCACCCATTCCTTGTTCGGCATGGGGTCGACGAACTCAGGCAGCTCCGGGCGCTGGAAGGCGTCGAAGAAGTGCTGGGCCACGGCCCCCGACACCTGCGTTAGCGGCGCAATGGCGCTGAAGCTTCGCTGTTCTTTTGTATCCACCCTTAGAACGGTAATCGTGAGGCGCACCTGCTGCGCGCTCACCACGCTGTATTGGCCGTAGAGCGCGTAGCTAAGGGGTGCCTCATCGAGATCGGCAAGGGCAGGGTGGCCATAGCTAAAGCGGATCCGCCGCAGCTGTACGGGGTTGCGGGCGTAGAGATCTTCCACGGCGCTTAAGAATCCGTCAGCCAGCGCTTGGCCAATACCTTGATCGGCACTGGCGACCATTTCGTCATGCATACTCATAAGGAAGGTGAAGAGCGGTTGGATATCTCCAGGGCCCACGGGGCCGTCGGGTATGCCCAGAAGTCGCTCAGCAATGGTGGCGTAGGTGGTGAGTGACCGCTCCCGAGCGATGCGATTGGTTGCCAGGAAGTCTGGGATATTGCCCGCCTTAAGGATAGGCAAGCGCGCTGAAACCTTCACCGGAGTCTGGGGGGGACCGCAAAAGCGGCCTTCCTCGGCGCGGAGGGCCGGTGCAAGCGCGCTCAGCACCAAGACGATGATGGCCCAGCTGGCCCGATAGACCGGGGCGCGCCTCATGGGGGATCTCCTTATGCCAGCGCAATGCAGCGCGAGGCCATGACTGAGAAAAGGTTAGCACGAACCGCTTGGCTCGGCGTAGGCGCTGATGCCCGGCGGTTTTTGCCCCTCCTGGCCTATGGCTTGCTGGTTTCGGGCATTCACACCTTAGAAACGCAGCGGGCGTTCGTGCTGCCGGCGGTGCTCCTGGCGCTGCCGGGGCTAGGAAGGGCTTGGGCCCAACTGCCTCGTTGGTCCTCCGCCTTCCTCGCTGCCGCTGTGTTGCTATGGCTCTATGGCGGCCTGGCGAGCCCGGCCCGAGAGGTGTCCCTGCCCATGGCCTGGCTGTTCGTTGCTCCCCTGGGCCTTTGCCTGGCCCTGCGCGCTCGCCTTGGCGCTCTCGAAGATCCTCGGCTGCCCTGGTGCCTCCTCGTTCCGGCCCTCCTTTGGAGCCTGCCCACGGTGTTTCAGTACGGCCTCGCCGGCGCGCCGGCGCCCTTCACCCGCGACCCCAACGTGGTGGGTGACGTGCTCGTTCTTGTGCTCCTGTTCGGCGTTAACGGCCTTATCCGGCCCGCCGGGAGGTCTCCCCTTCGCCTAGCCCTGGCCTGCCTGCTGGCCGGCTTCCTGGCGCTCACCCTTTTTGCCGTACTGGGCGCGCGGATGGCCGGGGTGCTTGGGTTCCTCGCGCTGTCGGGCCTGCTGGCGCGGCGCCGGCAAGGTGCCCTGCCTTGGGTCGTCCTGGCTTACGGGCTGGCTTGGCTGGCTGCGGACCCGTTCTCGCAAGCCGTCCTTCATCGTCCGCTAGACCGCTTGGCGGAGGGGTTCGCTCAAGGGGGGCATCGCTGGGGGCTCCTGCAAGGGGCCTGGGCCCTGTTTCTGGAGGCGCCCCTGTTCGGCTCCGGGCTCCTCACCTATGGGCTTCACCAGGGGGCTTTAGCCGCCGCCCTGGGCGGGGCCGGTCGGGCACCCATGGCCCATAACGATCCGCTGCAGTTGCTGGCCGAGGTGGGCGTTGTGGGAATGGGCGCCCTGCTTGGCTTGCTCCTCCCGGCCTTGCTTCGCGCCCTGGTCGTGCTCTTCCGGACAGATGGCCGAGACGGCTCAGCGGCTCTCGCGCCCTGGGCCCTGGGCTTAGGGGTGGTGCTTGGGCACAGCCTGATCAATTTTCCCCTTTATGACCCGGGGCTCTGGTCCTTTGTGGTCTTTGCTGCGGCGGTGCTGAAGCCCCAGCCCAAAACCGGGCCTTCGCCCCCGCGGCGGCCCTTTGCCGCGAGCGGCGTGCTGGGACTGTTGGGTGTGCCGCCCTTGGCCGTGCTCACCCTGCTGGCAGCGGCGGGGTTGGTGCAGGGTCCCCTCGGGGCCGTGCTTGGGGCCTCGGGGCAGTTTGCCTGGGGCGTTCGCCTAAGCGCGGCGGCGCCCTTTCTGGCGGAACCGTGGCATCTGCAGGCTCGGGCTGGTGCTGCGCTTTGGCGCGAAGGCGCTCGGGCGCCGGTGCTGGAGGACTACATCACCACGGCCTATGGGGCCGCGCGCGAGCGAGGCCGCCTTTATCCGCTGTATTACGCCGAAGAGGCTGAGTTCCTCGTCGATATGGGGCAGCGGGAGGCCGCGCTGGCCATCCTGGCCAGGGGCTTTGCCGTCGATCCCGCGGACCCGCGCCTCTGGGCGGCGCGCCTTTATGCGGCGGAGGGGGACCGGGCGGCGGTGGCGCAAGCCTGGCTGCCCCATTGCGTTTACGGCCAGCAGCGCTGGCCCGCCCTGGCGCATCGCCTTTGGGCGGCCCTGCCCCCGGGGCTCCCTAGCGGGCTCGGCGCTGCGGAGGCCGAGGCCTGGCGGCAGTGTCGTTTGGCTAAACCCCCAGCACCTGGATATTGATGGCGGCGGAAATCGCAGCCAGTGCGATGAGTACGAGGGCCACGACGCCCAGCAAGCGCCACCCGTGGAACTGCTTCTCCTTGCCGCTCGGGGCGGGCGCAGGTTCTGGGGAGGTGGGCGGTTCTTCCATGGGCGGGACTCCTCTCCGCAAAAGGGCTTAAGCGCGCTCGGCGCGCAGGGAAAGATCAAGGGCGCGAATATGCTTGGTGAGGGCGCCAAGACTGACGTAATCCACCCCAAGGGCGGCGAGCGCCTGTAGACGCCCGGGGTCGACGTTTCCGGAGACCTCAATTTTCGTGGCGCCGCGGGGGTACGCCATAGCGGCGTGAAGGGCTTCTTCGTCAAACTCGTCGAGCATGATGAGGTCGGCGCCAGCGGCCAGGGCCACCTCAAATTCCGTCACCGTTTCGACTTCGATTTCCACGGGCCGGGTGGGGGCGAAGGCCCGTGCCGCGTTTACCGCCGCCTCAATGCCGCCCGCCGCGGCGATGTGATTTTCCTTGATTAGAAAGGCGTCAAAGAGGCCCATGCGGTGATTCGCCCCGCCCCCGCAGAGCACGGCGTATTTTTGCGCCGTGCGGAGCCCCGGAAGGGTTTTACGCGTATCCAGCAAGGTCAACCCCTTGCCCTCAAGGGGCGCGCTCCATTGCCGCGTAACCGTGGCGGTTGCCGAAAGGGTTTGCATGAAATTTAGGGCGCAGCGCTCGCCCGTGAGAATGGCTCGGGCGGGGCCCTCGAGGGTCAGAAGGGTTTGATCCGCCGTGAGGGCGTCCCCATCGGCCACGGCCCAGGTAAGAGCGACCTGGGGATCGAGAACCCGAAAGATTTCCTCAACCCAGGGCCGGCCGCAAAAGACGCCTGCTTCCCGCGTCATGACGCGGGCGCGAAGCCGCTGGGTGGGATCGATGAGCGCGGCGTTGAGATCGCCGGGGCCGACGTCCTCAGCTAGGGCCGCGGCCACCTGGGCGCTGACCTGCGCTGGGTCTAGGGGATGTCGAAACATGAGGTCGATCCTTTCCCGCCATGACGTTGGTGCGTTCCGCGCGCATAATAGGCGCGCCGACGGGGTAAGCCCAGGGGCGCGTTGAGGGGAGGAGCGCCGTGCGCGCTGCGCGAACCGATCAGCTGGTGAAGGACAGCGTACGCTGTGGCCCAATCCATGGCGGGTGGCTGCGTTCGGCACGGCCCTGCCCGTCACCCCATAGCGATCTGCGCCCCCGGGGCGTAGCCCTTGACCTCATCGTCTTGCATGCCATCTCCCTTCCTGAGGGACACTACGGTACGGGCCATCCGGAAGCCCTCTTTCAAGGCACCCTTGATCTTAACGCCCACGAGAGTTTTGCGTCCCTCAAGGGGGTGCGGGTGTCAGCCCATCTTCTCATTGACCGGCAAGGCGCCCTGACCCAGTTCGTTCCCTTCCATCGGCGAGCCTGGCATGCCGGCGCTTCGTCCTGGCGCGGGCGTACGGGTTGTAACGATTTTTCCCTGGGCATTGAGCTAGAGGGAGACGTCCAGACGCCCTTTACCTGGGCCCAGTACGGCCGGCTGGCCGCCGTGCTTCGGCAACTGCATAGCGTTTACCACATTCCCCGGGAACACCTCGCGTGCCATAGCGCCATCGCTCCGAAGCGCAAGGCCGACCCAGGCCCCTATTTCTCCTTCGACGTGCTGGCCCAGGCCGAGGCCTCGCTGTGAAGGCCTGGGTGTTGGGTCTTGTCTGGCTGTCGGCGATGGCCTGGGGCCAGGCGGTAAGGCTTACGGACGGCGCGGGTCAGGTCGTGACGCTGCCGGAGTCGCCTCAGCGCATTGCCGCCTTGGCGCCGCACGCCGTGGAAATGCTCTTTGCCTTGGGGCTGGGGGATCGCATCGTGGCCACCGTGGCCTACGCCGACTACCCCGAAGCGGCTAAACGCCTGCCTGCCGTGGGCGACGCCTTCAACGTGTCGTTGGAAACGCTTTGGGCGGCGGCGCCCGATCTCATCGTGGTTTGGGGGGATGCGGCGTCCCCGGCCCTTCGCCGAAGCCTTGCCCGTCGGGCGCCGGTGTTTGTGTCCCAGCCCCGGTCCCTCGTCGCCGTGGCGGAGGAGCTGCGCCAACTTGCGCGCCTGGCCCCGGCGCAGACCGCAGAGCCCCTGGCCCGCCTTGAGGCCGAGTGGCGCGAGCCTCTCGATGCGCCCACGGTGGGACAGCGCGTTTTGCCCCTGGTTTCCCTTTCGCCGCCCAGGGCTCTTGGGCGGGAGCATTTCTTTACCAGTCTTCTCGAGGGCTGCGGGGCCCGCCATGCCTTGCCCGAGCTCGTCGGCGTGGCCCCCCTCGTGAGCCTGGAGGTGCTATGGGCGCTGGCGGCAGAGCCCGAGCCGCCCCTTGCCGTAGTGATGAGCGTCGAGCCCGACGCCTCCCTCGCGAGCCTGCCGCCGGAGCTGCCTTGGCGCCGCCTGGATCCGGACCTCACCGCGCGGCCGGGTCCGCGCCTCTTCCAAGGGCAGCGGGCGCTGTGTGCCGGTTTGGCGGAGGTGGCTGCGGAATGAAACATCTTGGGATCGACCTTGGCGGCACCAAAATCGCGGCCATGGTGTTGGAGGAAACGGGCGCCGTGCTTTGGGAGGGCCGCTGGCCGGCCCCTCAGGGCGCCTATGAAGCCACCCTCGCCGCCCTGGCGAGGGCCGTTGATGAGGCGGAGGGCGCTCTGGGCGCGATCGCTACGGTCGGGCTGGGCACGCCCGGTTCTCTGGTTGCGCAAACGGGCTTACTCCACAACTGCAACGCCGTTTGGCTGAACGACCGTCCGCTCGGCGCAGATTTTGCTAAGCACTTAGGGCGCCCCGTCGCCGTGGCGAATGACGCCAACTGCTTCGCCCTTTCGGAGGCTACGGACGGGGCCGGTGCCGGCGCCGAAAGTGTTTTCGGCATCATTTTGGGGACCGGGGTTGGGGGCGGTTGGGTGCTCCGGGGCCGGGTCCATAATGGTGTCCACGGCATCGCCGGGGAGTGGGGGCACCTGCCCCTGCCGGCGAGCGCGCCTGGGCTTCAGGCCCTTGGATCGCGGCCCTGCTGGTGTGGGCGTCAGGACTGCCTTGAGCAGTGGCTAAGCGGACCGGGTGTCGTGAAGACCTGGGCGGCCCTGGCGTCTTCGCCGCTAGAAAACCCCACGGGGGAAGGCCTGAGCGCGGCCGCTGCGGCCGGTGAGGCCGCCGCCCAGGACGCCCTGGGCCTACACGCGCGGCAACTGGCGGCGGCGCTGGCCTACGTGGTGAACCTGCTTGATCCGGAGGTCATCGTCTTGGGGGGCGGTTTGTCCCAGTTGGAGGCGCTATATACTGAGGTGCCGAAGCATTGGGCCCCGGGGTTTTTGACCAAAGCGGTTCGGACCCAACTCCGTGCGCCCCGCTATGGGGCGGCTTCCGGGGTTCGTGGGGCGGCCTGGCTGGGGGCTGCGGGGGAACGTCTCGCTGCGGAGCGAGTCTAGGGGCTAGGGAAATGTTTAGGGCTTAATTCAGCGCAGAGGGGGCGCGACGCAGCATGGCTAAACCGATCAGTAGTTTAGACCCGGACCCGCAGGAGACGCGGGAATGGCTTGAGGCGCTGGAGGGCATCCTCGCGCATCAGGGTACGGACCGGGCCCGCTATCTTTTGGCTCGTCTCTCCTCCCGCATGACAGAGACCGGAGAGTCCCTGCCCTATACGGTCACCACGCCCTATCGAAATACGATCCCCGTCAGCCGGGAGGCGCGCATGCCCGGCGATCTCTTCATGGAGCGCCAGCTTCGCTCCCTTATCCGCTGGAATGCCCTCGCCATGGTGATGCGGGCCAATGCGGATGACTCTGGCGTGGGCGGTCATATTGCCAGCTTTGCGTCCTCCGCCACCCTCTATGACGTCGGTTTCAACTATTTCTGGCGGGCCCCTACGGAGGAAAACCCCGGAGATCTGATCTATATCCAGGGTCACAGCTCCCCGGGGATTTACGCGCGATCCTTCTTGGAAGGGCGTCTTCAGGAGTCGGACCTGGACCGCTTCCGCCGGGAAGCGGACGGGCAGGGCCTGTCGTCGTACCCCCACCCGTGGCTCATGCGCGATTACTGGCAGTTCCCTACGGTGTCCATGGGCCTTGGGCCCCTCCAGGCCATTTATCAGGCCCACGTGATGAAGTACCTAGATAGCCGGGGCCAGCTGCCCATGGGCGATCGGAAAATCTGGGCCTTCCTGGGTGACGGCGAGTGTGACGAGCCGGAGACGCTTGGCAGTATTGCCCTCGCTGGGCGCGAGTCCCTAGACAATCTGATCTTCGTGGTGAACTGCAACCTTCAGCGCCTCGACGGCCCGGTGCGCGGCAACGGCAAGATTATTCAGGAGCTTGAAGGGGTCTTCCGGGGCGCGGGCTGGAACGTCATCAAGGTGATCTGGGGCCGCCATTGGGACCCGATCCTCGAGGCCGACGACCAAGGCCTGCTGCAGCAGCGTATGGATGAGGTGGTCGACGGCGAGTATCAAAATTACAAGGCCAAGGGCGGCGCCTATACGCGAGAGCACTTCTTCGGGAAGCATCCGGAATTGAAGGCCATGGTGGCCCACCTGTCCGACGACGACATCATGCGGCTGAATCGCGGCGGCCATGACCCCTACAAGATCTTCGCGGCCTATCACGCGGCGGTGAATCATAGGGGCCAGCCGACGGTGATTCTGGCAAAGACCGTCAAGGGCTACGGTATGGGCGACTCCATCGAGAGCGAGAACACGGCCCACCAAACGAAGAAGCTTACGGTGGAAGCGCTGCGCCGTTTCCGGGATCGCTTCGATGTGCCCCTAAGCGACGCTGAACTTGAGCAAATGCCCTACTACCGGCCGAAGGATGACAGCCCGGAACTCCGCTATATGACGCGGCAGCGGGACGCCCTCGGCGGACCCATGCCCCAGCGACGGGTCGCGCCGGAAGGCCTCCCTATCCCGTCCCTCGAGGCCTTTAAGGCCGTGCTCGACGGCTCTGGGGAGCGCGCTATCTCTACGACCATGGCCTTTGTGCGCATTCTTTCCGCTTTGCTGCGGGATAAGGCGCTGAAGGAGCGCATCGTACCCATTGTCCCGGACGAGGCCCGCACCTTCGGCATGGAGGGCATGTTCCGACAGCTGGGCATTTACTCCTCCGAGGGGCAGCTCTATGAGCCGGAGGATTCGGGGGAGTTGGCGCCCTACAAGGAGTCAAAGGATGGCCAGGTGCTAGAGGAGGGCATTACGGAAGCCGGGGCCTTCTCTGCCTGGCTGGCCGCGGCGACCTCCTACAGCGTTAATCAGTTTCCCCTGGTGCCCTTCTACATTTTCTATTCCATGTTCGGCTTCCAGCGCATCGGCGACCTGGCCTGGGCCGCGGGGGACGCGCAGGCCCGGGGCTTTCTTCTCGGCGCTACGGCGGGGCGAACGACGCTCAATGGGGAGGGTTTGCAGCATCAGGACGGGCATAGCCATCTGCTGGCCAGCACCATCCCCAACTGCATTGCCTATGATCCGGCCTATGGCTATGAGCTGGCCGTCATCATCCAGGATGGCCTCCGGCGCATGATTGCTGAGCGGGAATCGGTCTTCTATTACATCACCGTCATGAATGAGAACTACCCCCAGCCTGCGCTGCCCGCGGGGGCGGAGCCCGGTATCCTCCGGGGGCTCTATTGCCTCACCCGGGCCGAGGCGCGGAAGGACACGCACGTGCGCTTGCTCGGCAGTGGCACGATTCTCCGGGAGGTGCTGGCCGCCGTGCCCATGCTAGAGGCCTACGGCGTAAGCGCCGACGTCTACAGCGTCACCAGTTTTAATGAGCTGCGCCGCGATGGGCTTGCCGCGGAGCGCCACAACCTGCTTCATCCCGATGCACCGCCCACGGTTTCCTGGGTGGCTGAGCAGCTCGGGGAGGACAGCACGCCCGTGATTGCGTCCTCGGATTACATGAAAGTCGTGGCGGACCAGATTCGCCCCTTCGTGCCGGCGCCCTATCGCGTGCTGGGTACCGATGGCTACGGCCGCAGTGATACGCGGGAAAAGCTCCGGGACTTTTTTGAAGTGGATCGGCGCTGGGTCACCCTGGCGGCGCTCAAGAGCCTCGTCGATGCGCAGAAAATCCCGGCGAAAACGCTTCTCACGGCGCGCGATGCGCTGGGGATTGACCCCGATAAACCCGATCCGGTGACGGTATAAGGAGCGCGCCATGGTTTCTGTAATCGTTCCGGAGTTGGGAGATGGGGCGGAGGTCGAGGTGATTGAGCTGTGCGTCGCCCCCGGCGATCGCGTCGCCGCCGACGATCCCCTCATCGTTATTGAGTCCGATAAGGCCTCCCTGGAAGTGCCGGCGCCCGCGGCCGGCATCGTGAGAGTCGTGCACGTCGCCCTCGGCGATCGCTGCAAGGAAGGCGATCTGATCGTTGAGCTCGAGGCGGAGGGCGCTTCCGCTGCGGAGGCGGCGGCGCCCCTGGCGTCCGCTGAGCCCCAGCCCGCCGAGCCTGAGCCCGCCGAGCCTGAGCCCGCCGCTCCGGAAGCGCCGGCCCCTGCCGCCGCCCCCGTGGAGGTCACCGTGCCCGAGGTGGGCGACGCGGCGGAGGTGGTTGTGGTCGACCTGATGGTGGCCGTGGGGGATGAAGTGGAAGCGGATCAGGGCCTGGTCGCGCTGGAATCCGATAAGGCCACCATGGAGGTGCCGGCGCCCGTGGCCGGACGCGTGCTAGCGCTTTGCCTGGCCGTGGGCGATGCGGTCACCGATGGCACGCTCGTGGCGCGGATCGCCCCGATAGGGGCAGCACCGGCTGCGAAGCCTTCCGTACCGCCCGCGGCCGCGCCCGAGGGCGCTAAGCCCGACCCCGCGGAGGCGCCTCGCGCCCCCGCTGCGTCGCCTCCGACGCCGGCGGCCCCCCAGGCAGCGGCAGCCGCCTCGGCGCAGGTGTCGGGAGCCGGTGACGGGGCGTCCGTGTACGCCGGTCCGGCGGTGCGCCGCCTCGCTCGTGAGCTCGGCGTCACCCTGGCGGGCGTGAAAGGCTCGGGAAGCCGGGGCCGGGTCACGAAGGAAGATCTCAAGGCCCATGTAAAGGCGCAGATGACCGCGCCGAAGGCTGAAGGCGGTGCGATCCCGCCCATTCCCCCCGTGGATTTCGAGCGCTTTGGGACCGTTCGCCTCGAGCCAATCGGCCGTATGATGCGCGCCGGGGCGGCGAACTTGCATCGCTCTTGGCTGAATATCCCGCACGTGACGCAGCATGACGATGCGGATATCACGGCGCTTGAAGCCTTTCGTAAAAGCCTGAAGGACGATCCCGCGGCGGGCGGGGTGAAGGTTACGCCCCTGGCCTTCATTCTTAAGGCCGTGGCCGCTGCGCTGCGGGCCTTTCCCCGGGTGGGCGGCAGTTTCCATGCCGACGGCGAACATTACGTGTTGAAGGATTACGTCCATATCGGCCTCGCCGTGGACACGGAGGAGGGCTTGATCGTGCCCGTGCTTCGGGACGTGGATCAAAAGGGCATCCTCGCCCTCTCGGAGGAAATCGCCGCGGTCTCAGCCCGGGCCCGGGCGCGCGCCCTCAAGCCCGATGAGCTGCGCGGGGGCTGCTTCTCCGTATCCAGCTTGGGGGCGATCGGGGGCACGGGTTTTACGCCCATCATTAACCCCCCGGAAGTGGCCATTCTTGGGGTGGCCCGGCTGAGGAAGGGCCCGGTTTGGACCGGGACGGCCTTTGAGCCCCGCGATCTTTTACCCCTTTCCCTTTCCTATGATCACCGCGCGATCAATGGTGCCGAAGCGGGCCGCTTTATGACTCACCTCTGTCATCTGCTTGGGGATGTGCGGCGCCTGATGCTCTAGGCGCCGTCGCCCCGCGGCCGGGGAGACCAGAGCACCTCGCTCCCATCAGCCTGGCCGAGCACGCGAGCGAGCGTGAATAAGAGGTCCGAAAGCCGGTTCAGGAAGACCCCGAGGGCGGGGTCGTCCTCGCTCAAGCGGTGAACGGTCCGCTCGGCTCGCCGGCAAACGGTCCGCGCCACGTGGGCCCGGGCTACGACTTCTGAACCGCCGGGCAGGACGAAGTTCTTCAGCGGTGGCAGGGGCGCGTTGAGCGTGCTTTGAAGCGTTTCCAGGGCGCCAATGGCTGCGTCGTCAAAGCGCACCGTGCCGGGAAGGGACAGGGCGCCGCCCAGGTCGAAGAGCCGGTGTTGTAGATCAAGGAGCAGGTCATCGAGGCGCGGCCCGGGGCCCGTCGGGTCCTTGGGTAGGGCTGCCCGCAGCAGGCCAAGGTGCGCATTGAGTTCGTCGACGTCCCCGAGGGCGGCGATGCGATCGTCGGTCTTGGCAACCCGCTCCCCCGTCCCCAGCTGCGTGGTGCCGCCGTCGCCCCGGCCTGTGGTTACACGATTAATTCGATCCCCCATGGGGTGTGCGCTCCTGCGTTGGCTGAAGGGGGTAGCGTCGCATAAGGATCCCCAGGAGGGGCAAGCCCGCGCAGGCCACCAGGGTGGTGAGCAGGAAGAACTGATCCCAGGCGCCTCCGAGGCCGTCGACCATGGCGCCGGCGCTCGCGGAAAACCAGATCCGCGCGAGATTTCCCAGCGAAGCGAGCAGCGCGTACTGGGTGGCGGTGTAGGCCCGGTCGCAAAGGCTCGAGAGGTAGGCGACGAAGGCCACGGTGGCCAGGCCGCCGGTGAAGTTGTCGAGCACCACGGCCACGATGAAGGGCGTGCTGGCCTGGCCGAGGTGGGCTAGGGCCGCATAGCCAAGGTTCGTGAGGGCTGCGGCAATGCCGCCGGCGAAGAGCGCGCGGTACAGGCCTAGGCGCGCCACCAGCACCCCGCCGAGAAAGACCCCGAGGAAGTTCGCGCTGAGGCCATAAACCTTGGCCACGGCGGCGATCTCTCCGAGGCTAAAGCCCAGCTCCCGGTAGAAGACGCTGGCCATGCGCCCGAGCAGGGCGTCTCCCAGCTTGAATACGAAGATAAAGATGAGGATCAGGGCCCAGCCTTCCCGCCTCGTGAAGGCCTTCAGGGGCAGCAGGAGGGCCGCTTGCAGTTGGGCCTTCAGCCCGGAAACGGCTGGCCGCGGGGGCGTCGCAGGCTCCGGGCTAAGCAGGGTCAGGGCCAGGGCACCCAGCATGACCAGCGCGAAGAGGCCGTAGGCCTGGGGCCAGCCGAGGGCCTCGGCCAGCATGAGGCCGCCGGCGCCGCCCACGAGCGTCCCCCCAAGGTGCCAGCCGCCAATGGCCATGGCCGCCCCTGCCCCCTGCCGTTCCGGCGGGAGGGATTCGATACGAAAGGCGTCGATCACCACGTCCTGGGTGGCCGACGCCGTGGCCAGAAGCAGGGCCAGCAGGGCGAGCACGCCCAGGGCCTGCGGGCCCGCTTCGAGGCGTGCGGTGCTCATGAACGCCAGGGTGAGCGCCATGATGCCCTGGCTGAGTACCAGCCAGCTGCGCCGCTGCCCTAGGCGGCCGAGCCCCGGCAGGGTGAACCGATCAAGCAGGGGCGCCCAAAGGAAGTTCACCGCATAGGGGGTGGCCACAAGGGCGAAGAGGCCCACATCGGTGCGGCTGACCCCGCCGTCCCGCAGCCAGAGCGAGAGATTGGAAAACAGCAGGGGGGAGGGCAGCCCGCTGGCGAACCCGAGTGCCAGCACGCGGAGCACGGGGCCGTTCAAATACAGCCTCAGGGCGGCGAGTCGCTTCGGGGTCATCGGTAGGGGCTCCAGGGGATGGGGCGCGCAAGGCGCCAGCCCCGGGTCGTGGACTCGAGTCGATGCCCTTCCTGGACCAAGGCGTCTCGCTGGCGGGCCCCTGCGGCGCCCGTGAGCCCGAGGGTGCCGTCGCCTCGGAGAACGCGGTACCAGGGGAGGGTGGAGTCCGTGGGGAGGTGCCGGAGAACGCGCCCCGCCCAGCGTGCGCCCCGAGGCACCCCGGCCTGTGCGGCGAGGGCGCCATAGCTAATGACCGTACCGGGGGCGACCGCATCCAGGCAAAGGTAAAGCCGTTCCGCGGCCTCCAGCACGGCCTTTTCCTCGCCCTTACCCACCGGTTCTGTGCCCTCGCCTTGAGATTTCGCAGCGAGGCCCCCATGGTGAGAGGACCCCTCGCTCGACGCCCCGCGTCTCGGAGCTCACCATGCCCTATCTTGTTGCCCTCTTCATCACTATTCCCATCGTCGAGATGTACGTTCTCATTGAGGTCGGCAGCGCCCTGGGTGCCCTGCCCACCATCGCTTTAGTTTTCCTGACGGCCATTCTCGGGCTGGCCCTGCTGCGCCAGCAGGGCGCGGCCACGCTTTTGCGGGCGGTGCGGCGCATGGACCAGGGCGGCCTGCCCGCTCAGGAAATGCTAGAGGGCATGGTGCTGGCCGTGGGCGGCGCACTCCTGCTTACCCCGGGGTTCGTGACCGACGCCTTGGGCTTTGCCTGCCTCTTCCCGCCCACGCGGCGTCTCTTCCTTCGCCAGCTTCTCCGGTCGATCACGCTCCGAGCCCGCCAGAGTGGTGGGTCCGTGCACATCATTGACGGAGAAATTGATCGCCGCCCTTGAAATGGCGCCCGCCGGCCCCATCAAGGAGGTGCGCGGGGTGAAAAGCGTCATTTAGCACTCTCGGGGTTGACTGCTAGCCTTGAGGGCCTATGATGGCGACGCTTTTAGCACTCTCGTGCTAAGACTGCTAATTCCGCACCGCTTGGGTGCGTCATCAAACCCTATGATTAGGTCAGGGAGATACAAGGCAATGAAGATCCGTCCGCTGCACGATCGCGTCGTGGTTCGTCGCCTCGAGGAAGAGGCCAAGACCGCCGGCGGCATCGTTCTGCCG